>NZ_JBASXK010000079.1:0-28825 GCF_049276915.1 Aestuariivita sp.
GTGCACGCCGTTCAGGCATGCGCTGCGCTGATTTGGTCTCAGATGTTAACCTTTTGTTGACCTTTTGTTAACCAACGCTGGACACAGGCCCATAAACATCAGATTCTGTCCTGACAAACCAACATGATCCCGCGCAACAAAAGCGCAGAAACAAGACGCTTGCGGATCAAAGTTGCACGAAAAGGGCA
The DNA here is from genome assembly GCF_049276915.1 of Aestuariivita sp. Classification (NCBI taxonomy): domain Bacteria; kingdom Pseudomonadati; phylum Pseudomonadota; class Alphaproteobacteria; order Rhodobacterales; family Paracoccaceae; genus Aestuariivita; species Aestuariivita sp. The sequence continues at coordinate 189 of NZ_JBASXK010000079.1, forward strand.
GAGATATGACAGGCAACGCGGCGCGTGCTTTCGATCCGTCGACGGACTCCAAACAGCTTGTGGCGGCCGAACTTGCGGGTGACGATGTCAGCCTGCTGGATTTCGCACGCAAGGCAGGGCGCAATATCTTTTCGGTCATTCCCGAGGCAACGCGTACACAGACCTATCTGCGCGGCCCGGCGAACATGCATTATGTCTGCGACCCGGCCATGATTACCGAGCTTCTTGCCGGTGTCGGGCGGCATTTCCCAAAGTCATCCTTTACGCATAACGTGATCGGGCCTGCGGTTGGCAATGGCATGATCCTGTCCGAAGGGCAGAAATGGCGCACACAGCGTCATCGCTATGCTCCGCTTTTCGCCGCGCGCAACCTGCCTGTTCTGACCAGCCATTTTGCGGGAACGGGCGAAGAACTGGGCGAGTTCTTCGCCAAGGCAAATGGCAAGGTTGATGTCGCGGATGCCGCTCAGGAGGCGACCCTGACCAACATTTCCCGGGTCATGTTCTCGGGCAACGAGGCCGTGTCCAAGCAGGATGTGCGAAACGGCATGCGCCGCTTTACCGATTACATCAGCTATATGTCGCTGTTCGATCTGATGGGGCTGCCAAAATGGATGCCGCGCAAGAAATGGCTCAAAAGCAAGAAGCCGATTCACAGCCTGCGCCAACTGGCCCGAGACGTGATCGAAACCCGTCAGGCCAAACGTCATGAAACGCCAGAAGACTTTCTTGATCTGCTGATCGAAGCGCTTGAAAGCGACAGTGAGGATATCGACACCACTGTCGACAATCTGCTGACATTCGTGGCCGCGGGTTATGAAACCTCGGCCAATACCATTGCCTGGGGGCTGTATCTGCTGGCCATGCATCCTGAAACGCAAAGCATGATCCGCCAGGAGGTGCTGAGGGCCTGTCCCTCGGGTGCGATCGCGTTCGAAGACCTGCAAAAGATGCCGCTTTTGCAGGCGCATGTGCGCGAAACCCTGCGCCTCTATCCGGCAGGGGCTTTGTTTGCGCGCGATGCAACCGAGCGCACCGAGACCAATGGCGTGATCTTCGAAAAAGGCGATGTGATCATGTTTCCGGTCTATTCCTTGCATGGCCATGAAGAGCTTTGGGATGCGCCGCAGGAATACCGACTGGATCGCTTTCTCGACAAAACCTATCCGCGGGGCCAATACATCCCGTTCGGCGACGGCCCGCGTATCTGCATCGGAGCGCAATATGCCGAGACCGAGATCATGGTTCTTCTGGCATCGGCTTTGTGCCGGGTGTCCTTTGAAATGACGGGCGATGTTCTGCCTGCTCCGGTTCTGACATTTACCATGCGACCGGGCGGACCAATCGTTTTGACGGCCAAATCACTGGGATAGATCCGGCGGTTTTTTGAAACAATCCGACACTGTGCTCGGGTTTGTTTCCTTTTCTGTCTGAGGGTCACTTTGAAGGGCGGAAAAGGCCCAAAACGATCCAAGTCTTGTCACGTTCTGACCTGATTGCATGGCTACCGCTTTTGCTGGGGCGAGTTTCCTGGTGGTGTGCATTGTCGTTGCTGCCGCTCGGGGCAGAGCGAAGGACAGTGAACGTGGCCGCAGAACTTTTGGTGACCGCAATTTATGCGGGCGATCCGGATGAGATGTTCGAAAAGGCAAGCAGCTTTGCCGACATGATCGAGGTGACAAAACGGATCTCGACCTACGAAGGCCTGCCGGCGCTGCCCATGGTGGCGGGACGTACCTACAAGACGAACGTCAAAGTCTTCGGCTTGGTCGAAACAAAGGATTATGCCATCCGGATCGATACGCTATGCAAACAATCGCGCCGGATGCAGTCCAGCGAGCATGGCGACAAGATCAAATCCTGGAAGCATACGCTGGATGTACTGCCGCATCGCGACGGATCGGTCTGGATCGATCGCGTGTCGATCGACGCCGGAGCGATGACACCGATCCTCGCGCGCTATGCACGGTTCATGTATCTGCACCGCCACAAGCATCGCAATGCCCAGAGCGCCTCGGCAGTTCTGCAAAAAGCCATTCGGGTCAATCTGCCGGACGTGCCGGTTTTTCACCCCCGCGACTGAGCGGCAGCGACAGTCACAGATCTTTAGGACTTTGCCTTTTTCTTGATGTCCGTCGTCGGGATTTTCTCATTGGGATAGACAAGGCCTGCTGAAATCACCAGTTTGGCGGCCTCTTCGATGCTCATGTCGAGCTCGATCACATCTTCCTTTGGAAAGAACAACAAGAACCCCGAGGTCGGGTTCGGCGTCGTCGGAACGAAGACAGACATCATGCCGTTTTCAGCAGTCGCCTTTTGCGCCACTTCCCCTCGGGTATCCGTCGAGATGAAGCCGATCGCCCAGATCCCCTTGCGTGGATATTCGATCAGGCAGGCCTTCTCGAATGACCGTTCGGATTGCGTGAACACGGTTTCGGCGATCTGTTTGATGCCCGAATAAATCGAACGCACAACCGGAGTGCGCTCGACCAGACTTTCAGCCCAGCGGATCAGCGAGCGACCCAGAAGCCCCTTGGCCACCCATCCCACGATGACGGTGAAGATCAGGAAGATCATCACGCCAACACCGCGCAGATTGATGCCGATGTACTGTTCGGGGCGGAAATGGTAGGGAACCAGCGGCAGCACAAAGCCATCGATCCAGCCCACAACTGTCCAGATTAGCCAGATTGTCAGCCCGATAGGTGCGATCACGATCAGCCCGGTCAGGAAGGATGATCTCAGGCCCCCCAGAAGGCCTGGGCGGCGGGGCGGTTCGTTTTCTTCAAATGGGGTTTTCATCGGGCTTCCAGCGCAATTCGATCAGGAACCTATGCATTTTGCGCAGCCGCTACAATGGGTCTTGCACCACATCGTCATGGCCGGCCTATGTGGTGCTTAACGCTTGGGCAATCCCGGCGGCGAGCCGGGCATTGTTGCGCACCAGAGCGATATTGGCGCGCAGTGATTGTCCCTTTGTCAGCTCGAAGATGCGCTGCAAAAGATAGGGTGTTACGGCTTTGCCGGTGATCCCATGGCGGTCGGCATCTGCCTGAGCCTGCGCGATGATCGGTGCAAGCGTTGCAGAGGGTATCTCGTCTTCGGGTGGAATCGGGTTGGCAACCAGCTGTCCTCCGGGCAGACCCAATTGCGCGCGCATCCGGTGCGCACGCGCGATGTCCTGAGGATCATCCATGCGCAGCGGCGCGGCAAGATCGGACTGGCGCGACCAGAATGCCGGGAACATGTCCTGCCCATAGGCGATCACGGGCACGCCCAGTGTTTCCAGAATTTCCAGTGTCTTGGGCAGATCAAGGATGGCCTTGGCGCCTGCGGCCACCACGCTCACCGGAGTCTGGGCCAGCTCTTGCAGATCAGCCGAGATATCAAAGCTGAGTTCTGCCCCCTGGTGCACTCCGCCAATTCCGCCCGTGGCGAAAACCTCGATACCGGCCAGGTGGGCGGCGATCATTGTTGCGGCCACCGTCGTCGAACCGGTGCCCCCGCTGGCAAGGCAGGGCGCGAAATCAGCCCGGCTGAGCTTGGCCACAGCCTTGGCCTGACCCAGTGCGGTCAGTTGATCTTCGCTCAGGCCGATGTGCAACCGGCCCTCCATCACAGCGATGGTTGCGGGCACGGCCTCAAGCGCGCGGATATCGCTTTCGACCTGACGGGCGACCTCGACATTTTGTGGATAGGGCATGCCGTGGGTGATGATGGTGCTTTCCAACGCCACGATCGGCGCACCGGAAGCACGCGCCGCGTCAACTTCGGGAGAGAAGATCAAGGGTATCACAATGGTGTTTCTCCGGAGACATAGGTGGCCGCTGCATGAAGCGCGCGGGACAGCGCCGTCGCGCGATCCGCACCGGTTGATTCGGCGGCGATATGGGCGGCCATGAATGTATCACCGGCCCCCGTAACACGCGTGACCAGCACTTCGGGCGGAGTCTGGGTGATCAGATCGCAACCCTGTGCGCCCTCGCTGGCGGATTTTCCGCCGTCGGTGACCAATACGCGCGCAGCGCCGCGTTCCAGCAATCCGGCGGCAGCGGCTTGTGAGCTTGGAAATTCTGTTTGGCACAGAAGCCCGGCCTCTTCGAGGTTCACATAAAGCGTGCCGCGTGCGTGGTTCATGAACGGCAGCAAGCGCTCGGCCTTGCCAGGCGAGGCGGGCGCCACTCTCAGGTCAGCTCGTGAAAAGGCGGGATCCTGGGCAATCTCTTCCAGCAATGCATGGGTGAGATTGCCATCCAGCGCGACATATCCATCAAACGGGGCGTCAGCATGGCCCAAAGGACCCGCGCGCATGGGCTGGAGAATCTTGGCTCCGGCGGCTTCAAGCGAATGTGCGTCGGCTATCGCCGCAATCAGCCCGTTCGCGCCTTCAACGGCCATATAGCGATCCGTCGGCAGGTCGGTCGAACGATAGATGTGATCGACATCCATGCCCAATCGCGCACAAGCTGCCATCAGTTCTGTCCCTTCATCATCCTGACCAATCGCAGTCAGCAGGGTAGGGCGCATACCGAAGCGCACCAGGGTCATTGCTATGTTCATGGCCACGCCGCCGGGAAGTCGCGTGATGCGTCCGGGCACATCCGAGCCCTGCCGCATATGGCTGGCCGAGCGTCCGATCACGTCCCACAGGACGGATCCGATACAGAGGATGTTCGGCGCGGTGCTCATGATGCTCTTTTGGCGGCATCCTCACAGGGGCGCAAGATCACGGCACTCTGAATGTCAGTGCCGCCCAGAGCGTTTCCCAAACATCCTTTGCGTCTTGCGGGCTTTCACGCAGCACGACGGCATCCAGAAGATATTCGCTTCCCGGGTTCACCGGGATGCGTGCCCGGCCCTCGTCATCTGTACGATAAAGACTGACCGAGACTGCGCCGGCTGCATCCCGCGCAAAAACCTCGATCTGCGCATCTGCACGCGGTGCTCCCTGGTACAGAAGCTGAATTGGAAAACCGTCCGTCAGATCATCTGTATAGGGATTGGCCAGAGCGACAAACTCGGTCTCAAGACCCAATACGCTGTCGGATCCTTCAGAGGATCCGACACCGATCAGGGCCTTTACATGGCGCGTATAGCTTTCCGAGAAGCCCTCCTCGGGCAGATCGCGTGCCAGATGGCGGGTGCGGATATCGGGAAAATCCTTGTGTTCGGCAAAGCTCTGGAACTTGGTCCATTCCTTGTAGGTGACCGAAGATGGGGTTGTTTCATGCGCGATGACCATAAGCCCCTCAGCGGGGGCTTGCATGTCCAGCACCGGGATGTTGCCGATGCGCGGAGACAAAGCTCTGGTCTGACCGTCGAGTGTATAGTCAAAGCGTTCCGAGCGACGGTCGAAGAAACCGAGGTTGATGCCCTCGAAATTTTCGCCATTCTTGAATTGAGCCGTGAATGTTTCGCCGACCGCCACTTGATATGGTTCTGGCGCGATCCAGAATTCATGTGCAGATACAGGGAATGCGGCCAGCACAAAGGCGAGGCTCGCGCAGAGACGGGGACATATGATGGATTTGAGTTTCACACGGAGCAAGCTGCGCTTTGCAGCGCTGATGTCAAGCATATGGTTGCTTCTGTGCGGCGGTATGGCGCTTGCTCATGAGGTTACGCCGACAATCGGGGATTTTGTCACGGAAGACAGCACCTTCACTCTGGATTTGCGCATCAACATCGAGGCCTTCGTGGCCGGCATTGATCTGGATGAGTTGGAAAACACCAACGAAAGCGAGCTCTCTGATTCCTATGACAGCCTGCGGGTGTTGGAACCGGATGCGCTGGAGCCGCGCGTGCGCAGTTTTGTCGAGGCATGGCTGCCGCAGCTTCAGGTGGATGCCAATGGCCCGGTGGCATTGAGCCTTGATCGCATCGAAATCCCGCCTGCCGGGAATACCGAACTGCCGCGCGCGACACATCTGTTCGTCACAGGCACATTGCCGGACGGCGCACGCACGCTGGTTCTGACATGGCCGGATGGATCCGGCGATATGGTGCTGCGCCAGCAGCGCGTGGATGCACCTTACACAGGTTATCTTGAAGGGGGACAGACGACCGATCCGATCCCCTTGTCGGGTGGTGGACAGCGAGGCGGCTGGCAGACCTTTGGTGAATACATCCCCGTTGGTTTTGATCACATCTTGCCAAAAGGTCTTGATCACATCCTGTTCGTTCTGGGCCTGTTTTTTCTCAGCACCAGACTTAGCCCACTGATCTGGCAGGTCAGCGCGTTCACGCTGGCCCATACGGTCACACTGGCGTTGGGGGCGCTTGGGATCGTCAGCATTTCGGGGGCGATAGTTGAGCCGCTGATTGCCGCCTCCATCGTCTATGTCGCGGTCGAGAACCTGTTTACCAAAGGGCTCAGTCCGTGGCGGCCCTTCGTCATTTTCGGGTTCGGCTTGTTGCACGGGCTTGGTTTTGCCAGCGTACTGGGTGAGTTCGGGCTTCCTGCGGGGCAATTCGTGCCTGCGCTGATCGGCTTTAACGTCGGGGTCGAGCTGGGACAGCTGACCGTGATCGCTCTGGCCTTTCTGGCGGTTGGCTACTGGTTTGGGCAGAAACCGTGGTACCGCGCACGCATCGCCATGCCCGCATCCGTGGTCATTGCGACGGTCGGGGCCTATTGGTTCGTCGAGCGGGTGTTTCTTTAGACAAAGGCGCGGTGAAGCCGCTCCATTGCGGCGACGGGATCATCCGAGCTCCAGATCTCGTCGCCGATGCCGAAGAAATCCGTGAAGGGTGCCAGCAGCCCCGCAATTTCTGCATTCAGACCGCCTTCGGCCACAACCGGCAGTTCGATCATTTCCGACCACCACTGGAGTGTCTCGAGTTCGACGGTGCTGCCATCTCCAAGTGCGCTTTGGCCGACCGGGCCAAAGGCCACGTAATCCGCGCCTGCTTCACCGGCTGACATTCCGTCATGGCGTGACGTGCCACAGAAACTGCCCACGATCGCATCTGGCCCCAGCAACTTGCGCGCCGCGCGCACGGGTTTGGACCCGTCGCTCAGGTGCACACCGTCCATTCCCAGCCGTTCGGCCAGCACCACATGATCGGTGATGACGATCGCCACATCCCGCGCATGGGTGACCTCGCGGCAGGCATCAGCGGCGCGCGAAATGCGGTCTTCGTCCCGTGTTGCAAGGTCAAGTCGCACACAGGCGATCTCATGAGCATCCAGAACCCGCGCCAGCATCTCTGTCGGCCAGCTCAGTTCGAACTCTGACGGTGTGATGAGATAGATCTGAGGCTGCTCGGGGCTGTCCATGATACCTGTCCTGTCGACTTTTGCCGTGAGCTTTAGCTCATTGGCGCTGCGATGAAAATGCCCATCGGGCGGCTCTTGCCTTAGATGTCCGCCGCGCATAGACCGGGCGCGCCAGTTTAACCGCAGGAGCCTGCATGCCCACTCCCGGCCCTCAGCCCGCCATGATCCTTGTGCGACCCCAGATGGGTGAAAACATTGGCGCGGCTGCGCGAGCCATGTGGAATTTCGGTCTGGATCGCATGCGCCTTGTCGATCCACGCGATGGCTGGCCCAATCCCAAAGCTGTGGTCATGGCCAGCGGGGCAGGGCGTTTGTTGGACGAAGCGGGTCTGTTCAAGACGACCGCCGAGGCGGTCAGTGATTGCTCGTATGTCTTTGCCACGACCGCACGGCAACGCGACATGACCAAACCCGTGTTCAGCCCCGAAGCCGCGATGAAACTGGCCGCCGAAAAGATCGCTGCCGGTGACAAGGTCGCGGTCCTGTTCGGCCCTGAACGCGCGGGCCTTGAAAATGACGATATCGCGCGGGCGAACGCGATTATTTCGGTCCCTGTGAACCCGGACTTCCCATCGCTCAACCTGGCGCAATGCGTGCTTCTCACCGGGTATGAATGGCGTCGCCAGACAACAGAGGTGATCCACGAAACCACCGAAATGGCGGGATCGGATTGGGCCACGGGAGAGGACATGGAAAACCTGGCGTTGCATTACGAAGAGCGCCTCACGCAGGCCGGTTTCTTTTTCCCGGAGACCAAGGCAGAGGGGATGAAACGCAATCTGCGCAATCTCTGGAGCCGGACACCGTTGACGCGTGCGGATGTGCAGATGCTGCACGGAATCCTGCGACAGATGGTCCGTTGGAAAGAGCGTGGCGACTGAAGCTGGACGCGGCCCCCCTGCAGACATAGGTTCTGCTCCAAGACGACAGACGAAAAAGGTCAGATAGAAATGAGCGGTAAACGCAGCATTTTCGAAGAGGTCTCGGACGCCAGCCCCAAACCCGCAGCTCAGCCCGGCCTGATTGATGCAGGCAAGCAGGGGGCACGCGGTGCAATCCGCATCTGGCTGATAGTGCTGTTTGCGCTGGTGGTCGTGATGATCGCGGTCGGAGGTCTCACGCGCCTCACGGATTCCGGCCTTTCGATTACCGAATGGCGTCCGTTGACCGGAGCAATCCCGCCGCTGACGCCTGAAGACTGGGACCGAGAGTTCGGCCTTTATCAGCAGATTGACGAATGGCGCATTCAGAACCAGTGGATGACGCTGGCGGATTTCAAAGTGATCTATTGGTGGGAATGGGGCCACAGACAACTGGGGCGGGTGATCGGCCTTGTTTGGGCACTGGGGTTTTTCTGGTTCCTGATCCGTCGCCAGATCCCGACCGGATGGACGGGGCGATTGTTCTTCATCGGCGCTTTGGGTGGTGTGCAAGGTGGCATCGGCTGGTGGATGGTGTCGTCCGGCGTCACACAGGGCGAAGGGGCGGTCGATGTGGCGTCCTATCGGCTGGCCACTCATCTGGGTCTGGCCTTTGTGATCCTTGGCTTTATCGCCTGGTATGTATTCCTTTTGGGACGCCAGAAGCGTGACCTGATGCAGGCGCGCCGCGCGCGCGAAACCAGACAGTTCTCGCTGTCGACCGGGTTGATGCATTTCGCCTTTCTGCAGATCCTGATCGGCGCATTGGTCGCGGGTATCGACGCGGGCCGCTCGTACACGGACTGGCCGCTGATGGGCGGGCAGGTCTTTCCCGCAAGTGCACTGGTGCTGGAACCGGTCTGGCGTAACTTCTTCGAAAGTCCCGGTCTGGTGCAGTTCATTCATCGCGTGACGGGCTACCTGCTGCTGATCTTCGGTGTGATTGTCTGGCTCAAAGGGCGCAAATCGGCCCACGAAAAAACGCGGTTTGCGTTCAACGCGGTCATGTCCGTGTTGGCGCTTCAGATCGTGCTGGGTATTGTCACGGTGCTTTATGGTGCGCCCTGGCAGATCGCCATTGCCCATCAGGTACTTGCGGTCGCGCTTTGGGTCTTGATCCTGCGCGCGCGCTATCTCTCGGCCTATCCTGTCGCAACCTCCATCAAGGGAGCCTGAGCCCATGCGTGCCTTTGAAGAATTGATGGCCTTCGAGCGCCAGACGCAGGCCCTCGGCCAGATCGCAGGTCGTTTGGGCTGGGATCAGGAAACCATGATGCCACGCGGCTCTGCTGAACAGCGCGGCGAAGAAATGGCGGCGATCGAAGCGGTTCTTCACGCCCGCCGGTCAGATCCCCGCGTTGGTGAGTGGTTGGAACAGGCCGCAACCGAAGGCGCAGTTGAGGAAGCTCATGTGCGCGAAATCAGGCGCGCCTATGAGCGAGCGCGCAAAGTGCCCGAAGCTCTGGCAAGCAGGCTGGCGCGGGTTACCTCGGAGGCGCAGGGCAAATGGGCGTCTGCGCGCGCGGATGAGGATTGGGAGGCCTTTGCGCCGGTTCTGGAAGAGGTCGTTGCCCTCAAGCGCGAGGAAGGCGCGGCGCTTGCAGAGGGTGGCGACATCTATGACGCGATGTTGCAGGACTATGAACCCGGCACCACTGCCGCAGAGATTTCGGCGATCTTTGATGCGATGCGTCCGCGCCTTGTGGCGCTGCGCGCCGCAATCCTTGATCAACCCGAACCCAAGGGCATCGTGGGAACCTTTCCGGCGGGCAAACAGATGAAGCTGACACGGCAATTGGCCCGTGCCTTTGGCTATGACATGGCCCGGGGCCGTGTGGACAAGGCGGTTCATCCGTTCAGTTCAGGCTCGGGGATGGATGTGCGCATTACAACGCGCACCAATGAACAAGATCCGTTCAACTGCCTCTACTCGACCATCCATGAAGTCGGGCACGCCGCCTATGAGCAAAACATCGACCCGGCCTATCTGCTCACTCCGCTGGGACGGGGTGTGTCGATGGGGGTGCATGAAAGCCAGAGCCGGATCTATGAAAATCAGATCGGGCGCAGCGCGGCCTTCACCGGCTATCTTTATGAACAGATGACAGCGATTTTCGGCTCGATCAGCGTCGAGAACGCCCGGGAATTCTATTCCGCCGTGAACTGCGTGCGACGGGGATACATCCGCACCGAAGCCGATGAAGTGCAGTACAATCTCCACATCATGCTACGGTTTGATCTGGAACGCGCCTTGATGGCGGGGGATCTGCAGGTCGGCGATCTGGAGACAGCCTGGAATGATCGCTTTGAGGCTGATTTTGGCTATCGTGTCGACATGCCGTCCAACGGCGTGTTGCAGGATGTGCACTGGTCCGTCGGGCTGTTTGGGTATTTTCCGACCTATTCACTGGGCAACGTCTATGCCGGGTGTCTGCATCAGGCCATGTGTGCGGCCCTTCCCGATCTGGACGCTCAATTGGCCCAGGGCGTGACCGAAACCGCGACAGGCTGGCTGCGCGTCAACCTGCAACGTCACGGCGGCCTGTACGCCCCCCGCGAGATCATCGAGACTGCCTCGGGTATCGCCCCATCCGAAGGGCCTTTGCTGGACTATCTCGAAGCCAAGTTTACCGACCTTTATAATCTCTGAAAGCGCTATGGAAATTCCGTTCAAAACAACCCGCATGCTTAACTTTGGTGATTGCGACATTTCGGGCACCGCCTATTTCCCGAGCTATCTCAATATTCTCAACGGCGTGAACGAAGAGTTCTGGCTTCATCTTGGTTGGCCTTGGCACAAGATCATATGGGAAGAGCGCTGGGGCACACCCACGGTGCATATTTCGTCGGACTTCTCGAGCCCGTCATTCTTTGGTGAAGAGCTTGAGTTTGCCGTTACTGTCATCAAGGTCGGCCGTTCTTCGGTAACGCTGCGCCATGACATCAGTTGCAAGGGCGAGAAACGCTGGGGCAGCACCCAGGTGCTTGCCGCGTCGGATCTGGACAAGCACACGTCGATCCCGTGGCCCGATGACGTCAAAGCGGCGCTGGAAGCCCTGATCGCCGAAAGCCCCTGATTTCAGGGTTCTTGCGAGGTTTTGCCCCGCGCGCGGGCCATGGCTGACCCAAAGAAGCAGGGCCTTGCCCCGATACGCCTTGGGTCTTGAACACGGTTGACAGATCTTGGCGAACGTATCGCCTCAATAGACCCTTACGCTTCAGCTTCGTCTTCTTCGCCCTGATCTGCGATCCATGCGACGCTCACCACCTCTTCACCTTTTCCGGTGTTGAACACCTTGACGCCGCCCGCACTGCGCGAGCGGAACGAAATGCCTTCGACGGGTACTCGGATCGACTGGCCCTTGGATGTGGCGAGCATGATCTGATCATCCATTTCGACAGGGAAGGATGCAACCAATGCGCCGCCGCGCATGGCCTTGTCCATTGCCGTCACACCCATGCCGCCGCGTCCGCGCAGAGGATAGTCATGCGACGAACTGAGCTTGCCCGCACCCCCTGAAGTGATCGTCAGGATCAGGTTTTCCGCCGCCGACATCTCGGCATAGCGCTCCTGAGGCAGTTGGGTGTTGGCGTCGCCCTCTTCTTCATCGGACATCTCGGCATCATCGGCCAGACCGGCCATCGCGCGGCGCATCTTGAGATAGGCGGCGCGTTCATCCGATGTGGCTTCGAAATGGCGGATGATGGACATCGACACGACCTTGTCCTGGCCGCTCAGGCGGATACCACGCACACCAACCGAAGCGCGCGAGTTGAAGACCCGCACATCGGTGGCGCGGAAGCGGATCGCGCGTCCTGAACTGGTGACCAGCATGACATCATCATCGTTGGATGCGATGCGGGCGTTGATAAGCGTGGTGTCTGCATGTTCGTCTTCGAACTTCATCGCGATCTTGCCGTTGCGCATCACATTGGTGAAATCACTGAGCTTGTTGCGTCGCACTGTGCCTGCCGAAGTGGCAAAGACCACCTGAAGGTCGTCCCAGTCTTTCTCGTCGCGATCCACCGGCATGATGGCCGCAATCGACACGCCCTGCGGGATCGGCAGGATGTTCACGATCGCCTTGCCCTTTGAGGTGCGTCCCCCTTGGGGCAGGCGCCATGTCTTCAGCTTGTAGACCATCCCGTCGGTGGTGAAGAACAGCAGCTGCGTATGGGTGTTGGCCACGAAGAGCGTTGTGACCACGTCCTCTTCCTTGGTGGCCATGCCCGACAGCCCCTTGCCACCGCGTTTTTGCGAGCGGAAATCAGAGAGCGCGGTGCGTTTGATATAGCCACCTGACGTGACCGTCACGACCATGTCTTCGCGCTCGATCAGGTCTTCGTCTTCCATGTCTCCCGACCAGTCGACGATTTCGGTGCGGCGCGGGACGGCGAACTGATCGCGTACTTCTTTCAGCTCATCGGAAATGATGCCCATGATCCGCTCACGCGAGCCAAGAATTTCAAGGTATTCCTTGATCTTTCCGGCAAGTTCCTCGAGTTCGTCAGTGACTTCCTTCACACCCAGTTGCGTGAGGCGCTGAAGGCGCAGATCAAGGATCGCGCGCGCCTGAATCTCGGACAGGTTATAGGTGCCGTCATCATTCACTGGGTGCAGCGGATCGTCGATCAGCTTGAGATATTCAAGGATATCCACCGCGGGCCAGCGCCGCGTCATGAGTTTGTGGCGTGCTTCGGCAGCGTCGGCGGAAGATCGGATCGTGGCGACGACCTCATCCACATTCGACACTGCCGCGGCCAGTCCGCACAGAACATGAGAGCGTTCGCGCGCCTTGCGCAGTTCAAAGGCGGTGCGCCGGGCGACGACGTCTTCACGGAAATCGACAAAGGCCGTCAGGAAGCCGCGCAGCGTCAGTTGCTCGGGCCGCCCGCCATTCAGCGCCAACATGTTGCAGCCGAAATAGGTCTGCATCGGTGTAAAGCGGAAAAGCTGGTTGAGCACCACCTCGGCAGTGGCGTCGCGTTTCAGTTCGACAACAACGCGCACGCCGTCGCGGTCGGATTGGTCCTCGACATTCGAAATGCCGTCTATGCGCTTTTCGCGCACGGCATCGGCGATCTTTTCAATCATCGCCGCCTTGTTCACCTGATAGGGGATCTCATCGATGATGATCGCATAGCGATCCTTGCGAATTTCTTCGATCCGCGTTTTCGAGCGTACAATGACGCTGCCGCGACCCTCGATATAGGCTTTGCGCGCGCCCGAGCGTCCAAGCATGATGCCGCCTGTGGGGAAATCGGGCCCCGGGACATATTCGATCAGATCTTCCGAGCTCAGATCCGGATTGTCGATCAGGGCAAGCGTGGCGTCAACGATTTCACCCAGGTTATGGGGCGGGATATTGGTCGCCATGCCGACAGCGATCCCGCCAGCCCCATTGACCAGCATGTTTGGAAAACGCGCCGGCAGAACGGTGGGTTCGCGATCCTTGCCATCATAGTTGTCCTGAAAATCGACAGTGTCCTTGTCGATATCGGCGAGGATATAGGCAGCAGGCTTGTCCATGCGCACTTCGGTGTAGCGCATGGCGGCGGGGTTATCGCCATCCATGGAGCCAAAATTGCCCTGACCATCCAGAAGCGGCAGGGACATCGAAAAGTCCTGCGCCATGCGAGCCAGAGCGTCATAGATCGCGCTGTCGCCATGCGGGTGATACTTGCCCATGACATCGCCCACGGGGCGCGCGGACTTGCGGTAGGGCTTGTCATGCGTGTTGCCCACTTCGGACATCGCGTAAAGGATGCGCCGATGCACCGGTTTCAAACCGTCGCGCAGATCAGGTATCGCGCGGCTGACAATGACCGACATCGCATAGTCCAGATAGGAGGTGCGCATCTCTTGTTCGATCGAGATGCTGGGCCCACTATAGACGGGCCGTTCTGGCGGCGTTTGTTCTTCGTTTTCAGGGGTTTGCGGCGTATCGCTCAACGGTCAGGCCCAATCTTTTGGAGGGGTCTATATCTTGTGGCTGTACTCTATCAGAACCCGCATATCAGGTGCAATGCCTGTGGTGGAATGGGTTTAGCAGCCAGTGTGCATCTTTGCTAATACACTGTTTTTGTTGAAAACTTCATTTCTTGCGGAAATCATGAAGATATCGAGTCGCAAAAACAGGGTGATACATGATGAATGAGACCGAACTGATGCTGAAGGGATATGGGCTGACAACGGCGGAAATGTTCTACCGCATGCCCGATTACACGCATGTGCTGAACACCTTCATCTGGCAGGACTATGACCTGGCCCCCGACCATCCGAGGCTGTTCAAGTTTATCGAGTTCTGGCGGGACGAGATCGAAGGCCCGCTGCACTCGGTGCGGTTTACCCATCGCAAGCTGATCTCACCCGGTGAATGGCAGAACGTCGTGGGGGAATTCACGCTACATTGATCTGAACAGCCCGTATGCGCTGCCCCGGGGGGCTCAGCCAGAACAGCTTGCCCCGCCCAGCACGCAGAATTTCGCGCAATGGGGATGGTTTAATGCCACATCGCGTTCGGCCTCTTGCAACGTGGTCCCCAGCTCGAATTGTGCATCATAAGGCAGCAATGTGCACGCAACGACAGCAGGCTTGTCCGCGCCCTTGCGTTTGATCACCATCCGCGAGGATGCACACATGACCGCTGACGGCGAGATGTCCAGAATGCCCCAGCAGGCGGTGGTGATTTCCGGCACTTCGACGGATTCATCCATCTCGGGGAAGATCACCGTTTCCGCGGGGTTATGTGCATCAATGGCAAAGCCATGACGGCGAAAGAGGGCGTCAAACCCGGTGCGCGCCTCGGGTTCACTTTCGTGCCACATGCTACGACCGGCAACCGCCATCTTGAAGCCGTTGTCGCGCAGCCATTCCATGCCCGTGATCGTCTTGGCGAAACTGCCCACACCGCGCTCGGTGTCGTGATGCAAGGCCAAGTGATGATCGACCGAGATGCGCAAAGTCAGTTTGTCACCAAACCGTGCCTGCAATTCCAATAGTCCGGCCCGCATCGCTTTGCGCATCATGGGGCGCATGGCATTGGTCAGGATCAGCACCTCATAACCACGTTCCAGGCAGGCGCGTGTCATGGCGATGATGTCCTGGTTCATGAAGGGCTCGCCACCGGTAAACCCGATCTCGCTCACACCCCATCCGCGATCCTCGAGCTGATCCAGGAAATCAATGACCTCGGCTTCGCTCAGATAGACCAAGGCGTCGTTGGTGGGGCTGGACTCGATATAGCAATTCACGCATTCGATATTGCACAATGTGCCCGTGTTGAACCAAAGGGTCTGCGGGTTGCTCAGGCTGACCTGCGCACGTGCCTGGCCGTCTGCGGTCAGGGCCGGGTTCTGAAACTTGCCAATATTGGCGCGGCCTGCATCTTTCATGGAATTGTGATACTCTCGCGACATGTGTCAGGACAATTCGTTCTGACCGGTCTTAAATCAGACCGGAGCCTCGGGGAAAAGCCGGCTCAGCCGCTTTGACACAGTTGTGAAGCGCGGCCAGCCTGTTAGGCTGTCTTCAGTTTGTCCAAAGGCCTGCCATGGTATCGCGCGTTATTCCTGTTGATCCTTTTGACCTGGTTGTCTTCGGTGGCACCGGTGATCTGGCGCGCCGCAAGATCATCCCGGCGCTTTTCCGACGCTATTGCTCGGGGCAAGTCGTGGAAGGCACGCAAGTCATCGCGGCTGCGCGCACCGATCTGGATACCGAAGGGTATCGCAATGTGGCCGCGGCCTCGATCCGGGAATTCAGCGCCGGTAGGGCCTGTGAGGACGGCACCCTTGAGCGGTTCTTGCAGATGCTGGCCTATGTCAAACTGGACGCCACCGGCGAAGAGGGCTGGAGCGCGCTGGCCGATCTGATTCGGCAGGATCGCACGCGTGCGTTTTATCTGTCGGTCGGCCCGTCACTTTTTGCGCCGATCGCTGCGCGCATTCGCAGCCATGGTCTTGTCAATGCGGGCACACGCATCGTTGTCGAAAAACCCTTTGGCCACGATCTGGAAAGCGCCAAGGCGCTGAATGCCACTCTGGCCGAACATTTTCATGAAACCCAGATTTATCGGATCGATCATTATCTGGGCAAGGAAACCGTGCAGAACCTGATGGCGGTGCGCTTTGGCAACGTCTTGTTCGAGCCGCTTTGGAACGCGCAGTTCGTGGATCATATCCAGATCACGGTCGCCGAAACCGTCGGCGTAGGTCTGCGCGGCGAATACTATGATCGCGCCGGAGCCATGCGCGACATGATGCAAAACCACCTGATGCAACTTTTGTGTCTTATCGCGATGGAGCCGCCGGCACGGTTTGAGCCGGATGCCGTGCGAGACGAAAAGCTCAAGGTCATTCGGGCCCTGGATGCGGTTGAGCCTCACCACATTGTTCGGGGGCAATACGACGCCACTTCGGACAGTCCCGGTTATCGCGAGGCGGTTGGCCATCCGCGCTCGACCACCGAAAGCTATATCGCGCTCAAAACCCATGTTTCGAACTGGCGCTGGTCGGGCACGCCGTTTTACCTGCGCACCGGCAAACGGCTGGTGGCGCGGTCTTCGGTGATCAATGTGGTGTTCAAGGATGCGCCGCATTCGATCTTCGGGGCCGATGCTGGCGGCGCGGCCAATATCCTGTCGATCCGCCTGCAGCCCAATGAGGGCATTACCATGCATGTGACCATCAAAGAGCCCGGGCAGGGTGGCATGCGACTGATTGATGTGCCGCTGGACATGTCCTTTGCCGAAGCACTCGGCCCCGAGGGGCAAGACCCGCCCGATGCCTATGAGCGGCTGATCATGGATGTGATCCGGGGGAACCAAACCCTGTTCATGCGTGGCGATGAGGTCGAGGCGGCATGGGCCTGGACCGATCCCATCATTCGCGGCTGGCAGGCCCGGGGTGAGGTGCCCAAACCCTATGAAGCCTTGTCAAAGGGGCCCATTGATGCGGATCAGTTGATGCGGCGGGACAAGCGCGAATGGCGGGGGATAAAACCTTGAAGATCATAGAGTATCCAGATCAGGATATGTTGGCGATGGATCTGGCCAACAGCCTTGCAGGCGAGTTGGAGAGCAGCCTGTTTCACCAGCCCACTGTCTCTTTCGCCGTGCCGGGCGGTTCATCTCCGGGTCCGGTCTTTGATGCGCTCTGTGCTGCGGATCTCGACTGGTCGCGGGTGCATGTGATGCTGACCGATGAGCGATGGGTGCCCGAAGATCATCCGCGTTCGAACACCCGTCTTATCCGCGAGCGATTGCTGACCAACCGCGCCGCCAAGGCCCGGTTGTTGCCATTTTACGTGCAGGCCGACGATCCGAACGATGTTCTGGCCGAGATTACCGCGCAGCTTGTGCCCGAGATGCCGATCTCGGTTCTGTTGCTGGGCATGGGGGCCGATATGCACACGGCCTCCTTGTTTCCCGGCGCGCCGGGTCTGGAGGCTGCTTTGGCACCGGACGCGCCGATCCTTCTGGCGCAAACCCCGCCCACGCAGAATGAGACCCGCGTCACCCTAAGCGCACATGTGCTGGATGGTGCGCTGTGCAAACATTTGCTGATCACGGGAGACGAGAAACGGACGGCGCTTGAAAAAGCGATGAGCTTGCCGCCGGAAGAGGCTCCGATAAATTCTGTTTTGTCCGAAATTACAGTGCACTGGGCCCCGTAGTTCATGTTTGAAGCCTTGCTAGATCATCGCGCGCGCCTTGCCGAAACCCGCATTGCCGATTTGTTCGACGCTGATCCGACCCGTGCCGACGGGTTTCGCGCCCAGACCGGGGACATGGTCCTTGATTATTCAAAGACCTTGATCGACCAGCAGGTCTGCGAGGCTTTGATCGACTTGTGCGATAAGGCTGACCTTGCCGTCAAACGCGATGCAATGTTTGCGGGTGCGCCCATAAACCAGACCGAAGGGCGCGCTGTCTTGCACAGGGCACTGCGCAATCTTGATGGTGGGCCTGTTGTCGTGGACGGCAGCGACGTGATGCCTGCTGTTCTTGAAACCTTGAGCAACATGGAACGCTTTGCAGATCAGGTGCGCAACGGCACGTTGCGCGCAGCAGGCGGTTCCATCACCGATGTGGTCAATATCGGCATCGGCGGTTCGGATCTTGGCCCGGCCATGGTCACCAAAGCATTAAGCCCCTATCAAGACGGGCCCCGCTGCCATTTTGTTTCCAACGTGGATGGCGCAGATATCTCGGACACGCTGCGCGGTTTGGATCCCGGGCGCACGCTGGTGATCGTGGCGTCAAAAACGTTTACCACGATCGAAACGATGACCAATGCGCGCACTGCCCGCGCCTGGATGATGGAACATGACGCGGACCCCGGCCTGCAATTTGCCGCTGTCTCCAGCGCGAAGGACAAAACCACGGAATTCGGCATTCACGAGGCTCATGTCTTCGGCTTTGCCGATTGGGTCGGAGGACGATACTCGGTCTGGGGGCCAGTTGGTCTGGCGGTCATGCTGGCCATCGGCCCCAAGGCCTTTGGTGCATTTCTGCGCGGCGGGCAAGCGATGGATCTGCATTTTCAGTCCGCGCAATGGGCTGAAAACCTGCCCGTGATGCTGGCCCTGCAAGGCATCTGGCATCACCAGATCTGCGGGTATGCCACGCGCGCGGTTCTGCCGTATGATCAGCGATTGAGCCTGCTGCCGGGGTATCTCCAGCAACTGGAAATGGAGAGCAACGGCAAGGGCGTGACCATGTCCGGAGAAACCCTGAGCCAGCCTGCAGGTCCGGTTGTTTGGGGCGCGCCGGGCACCAACGGGCAGCATGCGTTCTTTCAACTGATCCATCAGGGCCGCCAGATCATTCCCTGCGAATTCCTGCTGGCCGCAATGGGCCATGAGCCCGAGCTTGCCCATCATCATCGCCTTTTGGTGGCCAATTGCCTTGCTCAATCCAAGGCGCTGATGCAGGGGCGCGATCTGAAAACAGCGCGCGCGATGCTGGCAGATCGCTTTGCGGGAGACGAGTTGGAACGTCAGGCCCGTCATCGTGTCTTCGAGGGCAATCGTCCGTCCACGACACTGATCTACCCGCAGCTTACGCCATATGTGCTTGGTCAGATCATCGCAGCATATGAGCATCGCGTGTTTGTCGAAGGCGTGATCCTGGGCATCAACTCGTTTGATCAATGGGGCGTGGAACTGGGCAAGGAACTGGCCACCGTCCTTGGCCCCATGGTGGACGGCGATGTCTCGGCCGCTGAGAATGACGGCTCGACCCGCGCGCTGATCGAATATCTGCTCAAGCATCGCGACACGCGCTGAACGCCCGTGTTTCGCGTGGCGCTGATATTGTCTTTGGTGCCCCAGCTGTTTGCGAGGGGCCGGCGACCGTGTCAGCCTTCGAACACGGCACCATCCACCTCGCTGAAGCGAGACCGCACGGCATCGGGCAGGCGATAGCGGCCGGAGCCATCGGGAAGAAGCGTCACGATCACGCAATCAAATGTCGCGCGCAGCCGTCCGCCAGACCAGAGTTCCTGATGCATGCTGTAGGATGTGTTGCGATAGGCAGTGACGCCCGCGGTTGCCACATAATCCTCGCCCATGACCATCTCTTCGAGATAGCGCACCTCGCCCGAACGGATGACCACACGCGGTAACGGCTCTCCGGCGGGATACAGCGCGAGCGTGTAAAGATCGCCGTAGTTGACCCGCAGAGTTTCAAACCAGGTCATATACGCCTTGTTGTTCACATGCCGCAGCACATCCAGTTCGGCAAAGCGCACCTTGTCGGCCATGGCGAGAGGCTGTGGCTTTGACATGCCGAATGCCAGCTGTTCCTGGGGCGTAAGGGCCGTGTGATACCGAATGCTCATGCGATTGGTGCTATGCAAGCACAGCATCTATCGCAACCCCCTTGTTGCCAAACCAGACGCAGCTTGTCAGGGTCATACCAGACAATTGAGGACGCCAAAACAGTTTACGTACCCGGCGTCGCGATCATTTTGTGGTACAGGGAACAAAGTGCCGCTAAACGGTGGAAAACAGGACAAATAAACGGGGAGTATTGCACATGCTGGGTCAGATGATGACTGCGCCGCTTTTGATTTCATCACTTATCGACCACGCCGCCAAATATCATGGCGGCTCGCCCATTGTCTCGGTCAACACGACCGGCGGCGTCGAGCATACTTCATGGGGAGAGGTGGCGGTGAATGCGCGTCGTCTGGGCTCGGCTCTGAGCAAGCTTGGATTGGAGCATCAGGCCCGATGTGCGACCATTGCCTGGAACAATCGCCGTCACCTTGAAATCTATTTCGGCACATCCGGCGCGGGGTTTGTCTGTCACACGATCAACCCGCGTCTTTTTCCCGAACAGTTGGTGTACATCATCAACCACGCCGAAGACCGTGTCCTGTTCATCGACGAGACCTTCATTCCGCTGATTGCCGCGCTGAAGGATCAACTGACCGCGTTGCAACATATCGTGCTGATGGGCCCGCACAACGATGCAGCGGCGGAACAACTGCCCGGAGTGCAGTTCTACGATGATCTTATCGCCACCGGAGATCCCGAGTTCGAGTGGCCGCAGTTCGATGAAAACACCGCATCGAGCCTCTGTTACACCTCTGGAACGACGGGCAACCCGAAGGGCGTGCTGTATTCGCACCGATCAACTCTGCTGCACTCCTTTGCAGCCAATACGGCGGATGCATTGGCCATTACCGCCCGCGATGTGGTGTTGCCGGTTGTGCCGATGTTTCATGTCAATGCCTGGGGCGTGCCTTACTGCGCGGCGATGGTCGGCGCACATATGGTCATGCCCGGGCCCGGACTTGATGGCGAAAGCCTTGTGAAACTGATCGATACCCATCGTGTCACGATTGCTTTGGGTGTGCCGACGATCTGGCTGGGCCTTCTGGGGCATGCAAAGGCGGCGGGCAGCACATTGGAAAGCCTCAAGCGCACTGTCGTCGGAGGCTCGGCCTGTCCACCCTCGATGATGCAACAGTTCCGCGAAGAATACGGTGTCGATACGATCCATGCCTGGGGCATGTCCGAGATGTCACCTCTGGGGTCGGTCAACATGCCCCTGGCCAAGCACAGGGATCTGGACATCGATGCCCAACACAGGATGCGCGAAAATCAGGGGCGTCCGCCGTATGGCGTTGAGTTGAAGATCGTTGACGACGAGGGTCATGATTTGCCCTGGGATGGAAAGACACAAGGCGATCTTCTGGTGCGGGGTCACTGGGTTCTGGACAGCTATTTCCGTATGGGCGATGAAGCCATCCTGCAGGACGGCTGGTTCAATACGGGCGATGTGGCAACAATGGATCCCGATGGGTACATGACGATCCGCGATCGCTCCAAAGACATCATCAAATCCGGTGGCGAGTGGATCAGCTCGGTCGAGTTGGAGAATATCGCCATCGCGCATCCTGATCTTCAAGACGCCGCCGTGGTCGGCGTGGCCCATCCCAAATGGGATGAGCGCCCGATTCTCGTTGCCGTTTCGGCCGAAGGGAAAACACCGTCCGAAGCCGATCTTCTGGCGTTCTTTGACGGAAAAATCGCCAAGTGGCAGGTGCCTGACAGGGTGGTGTTCAAGGATGTGCTGCCGCGCAATGCGACCGGAAAAGTGCTCAAGCGCAATCTGCGGGACGAATTTGCGACTGTTCTGACAGGCTGAACCGGTTACGCACAGGTGCGAAAAATGCCCGTCTGTCAACGGCGCGATCCTTATCAGGGTCGCGCCTTTTTCGCGTCATATGGATGATGTTATGATATGACTTGACTAATCTTACTGTTTTAGTAGGAATTAGATCAGCCACGCCGCAATCCCTCGCGGTCAGCCAGTTCAACCACCGTTGGAGGTTTCACATGACTGACCACAGATACGCGCCAGTACCCTCGAATCCGCCGGTTCATGCGCATCCCTTGCGGGATTGGTTGGCGCTTGAATTGATGCTGCCATCCCAGTCGTCCCTGATGGAGCGCATCTTTGACCGCATCGAAGCGGGGAGGTCGCAATGAACCAGATCACCCCGATTGTCAGGCGCATCGATGGCGAGTTGTCCTTGCGTGTGCCCGTGCACCGTGCCGAAGATCTGACAGATGGGGGGCAAACCGCCCGCATCATGTTGGGTGATCAGGTCTACCAGTTGCGCATCACCCGATTGGGCAAGTTGATCCTGACAAAATAACCCGTGGGCAGTTCCTTCGGCTGCGCCTATGCTGGGTCTCCAACCCTTCAGGAGTCCTTGCCAGATGAGCTTTACAACCCGCCCTGACATCACTGGAACGTTTGGCGTCGTAACCTCGACGCATTGGGTTGCCAGTTCGGTTGGCATGCGCCTGCTCGAGCGCGGGGGCAATGCATTTGATGCCGCGGTTGCGGCGGGTTTTGTTCTGCAGGTGGTCGAGCCACATCTGAACGGTCCTGCCGGTGAATTCCCTGCGATCTTCCAAAAGCCGGGAGAGGCTCCTCAGGTTCTGTGCGCGCAAGGGACCGCTCCGGCCGGGGCCACGATCGCGCATTACCGCGCACAAGGTTTGGAGGCTGTTCCCGGTTCTGGCCTGCTTTCTACCGTCATTCCCGGTGCCTTTGATGGCTGGATGCTGATGCTGCGGGATCATGGCACCAAATCCCTGCGAGAGGTGTTGGAACCCGCGATCCATTATGCCCGCCACGGTCATCCCGTCCTCCCACGTGTTTCATTCACAATCAAGGGTTTGGCCGACTTCTTTAAGGCGGAATGGCCCGGCTCGGCGAAAGTCTGGTTGCCAGATGGAAAGGCGCCCGAGACCGGTGCTCTGTTTGCCAATCCTACGCTTGCCGATACCTGGGAGCGGATACTGGCCGAGGCCGAACTTGCAAAGACCCGCACGTCACAGATCAACGCCGCGCGCCGGATCTGGCGTGAGGGCTTTGTTGCCGAATCGATTGACCGATACATCGCGACAACCGAAGCGATGGATGCCACCGGAGATCGCCATTCAGGGGTGCTGAGCGCGCAGGATATTGCGAGTTGGAGTGCCAGCTATGAGGCACCCGTCAGCCACGATTACAAGGGATGGGAGGTGTTCAAGACCGGGCCTTGGGGGCAGGGACCTGTGCTGCTGCAATCCCTGTCCATTCTGGACCATCATGATGTCGCCGGCCTTGATCCGAATGGCGCGCAGTTCGTGCATCTTGTCACCGAGGCGATGAAACTGGCCTATGCCGATCGCGAGGCCTTTTACGGCGATGGGTCAGAGGTTCCGCTGGCAAGCCTGCTGGCCGACAGCCATGCCGCGCAGCGTGCAGCCATGATTGCGCCGCAAGCATCCTTGGAACAGCGCCCGAGTCGCTTGCCCGGGTTCGAGCATCTGGCCGATGCCTCCATCGAGCGTGCGGCTCGCAGTGTTGCCATGGGTGGCGTGGGTGCGGGTGAGCCAACCATGGCCCATCTGAGCGACCGGCGCGGAGACACGGTCCATCTTGATGTCATAGATCGTTGGGGCAACATGGTTGCCGTCACGCCCTCTGGCGGCTGGTTGCAATCCAACCCGGTGATCCCCGATTTGGGCTTTTGTCTCAACACCCGTGCCCAGATGTTCTGGCTTGAGGAGGGGCTGCCCCAATCCCTCACTCCGGGCAAGCGCCCGCGCACGACGCTCTCGCCCAGTCTGGCCCATGGACCAGAGGGGCAGGCTCTGGTCTTCGGCACGCCCGGGGGTGACCAGCAGGATCAATGGCAACTGATCTGGTTTCTTCGCATGGTCCATCATGGCATGGGTCTGCAGGCGGCTATTGACGCACCGCTCTTTCACTCAAGCCATTTTACCGGCTCCTTCGCACCGCGCGCGGCCACGCCCGGCGCGCTGATGGTCGAGCCCGCGTTTGGTGAAGGTGTCATCGGGGATCTTCGCAGTCGCGGCCATACCGTGACCGTTGCCAAACCCTGGACTGTTGGTCGCCTGACAGCCGCGCGCCGCGCGGCGGATGGCTTTCTTGCAGCGGCCGCGACACCGCGCATGATGCAGGCCTATGCTGTCGGTCGCTAAGCGCCGGGGCTTGCAGAATGACGTGGCTTGCGGCCTAAGTCTGTCAGATCAAAAGGGAACACAGTCATGATCACGCAATACAATTGGAACACCTCCAACGGCTACAAGATTGCCATCGCGCTGGAAGAGATGGGGCAGGCCAATAGGATCCATCCGATCAATATCGGCGCGGACGATCAGTTTTCTGAGATGTTCTCTGCCCTGACGCCAAACAACAAGATTCCTGTCATCGCGGATGATGACGGACCGGATGGCGCCGCGATCACCCTGTTTGAAAGCGTCGCGATCCTGATGTACCTGTCGGAAAAGACAAATCTTTTTTTCCCCGCTGATCCGCGCGAGCGGCTTGAGGCGTTGCAGTGGCTTTTCTGGCAGGCATCGGGATTGGGCCCAAATTTCGGTCAGCTTCATCATTTCAACAATGTCGCGCCCGATGATCAGACCTATTCAAGGGGTCGTTTCACGGCCGAGGTGCGCAGGCTTTACGCTGTGCTCAACACCCGGCTTGAGGGGCGGGACTATGTCGTGGGCGACTATTCCATCGTGGATATGAACATCTGGCCTTGGGTGGCGCGTCACGCCTGGCAAAAGGTCGATCTGGCCGAGTTTCCCAACGTTGAGCGCTGGTTCAGCACAATCGGCGTACGCCCCGCTGTCATCAAGGCGCGCGCCGATCTGGATGCTGCCTGTGCGGCTGCGAAGAGTCAGAGTTCCGCCGGCTGAGCACGCAAGAACCCGGTGATTTCATCCAGTTCTGACCGCTGGACCTCATGTCCGCCGGGATGAACGTGCCGTGTGACGGACGCGCCTTGCGTCTCGAAATAGCGGGCGAGCTTGTATGTCAAAGGCAACGGACAGATCGGATCGCGCGCCCCGGCGGTGATCAGCACATCACGGCCATTCAGGCCCGGTTGTGGCGCGGGTTGAAACGGGATCAGCGGATGCATGAGAACAGCGCGCTGGAAAAGATCGGGATGGGCGAACATCACCGAGGCAAGGATGTTTGCTCCGTTTGAATACCCAAGTCCAATCACCGGCCGAGACGGCAGCGATGACATCTGCGCACTGACGAATTTCGCCATCTTTTCAGTCCGCTTGGCGAGGTCCTTCATGTCATAGACCCCTTCTCCCGTACGTCTGAAAAAGCGCGCCGCACCGCCCTCGGATACGTCCCCGCGCGGAGCAATCACGCTGGCCAGGGGAAGAATGTCGCTCAGCAGTTCGGTGAACTGATATTCGTCGCCGCCAGTTCCGTGAAACGCGAAAACCAAAGGCGCGTCCGGCGCGCCACGCTGTATGTAATGAACATAAAGATCGTCTGACATCTTTCTGACTCTTATCGGTAAAACCCGGGCGCTAAGTTGCGCTCGGTGTTGGGTCAATTGGACAGGGGCGGCAGGATCGCCTCGATCCTGTCACGCAGATGGGCGTGCTGTTTGGGCAGTTTCAGCGCTTCACCCAGATGTGCCGTATCCTCATCGCGATCAAAGCCGGGTTCGTTTGTGGCCACTTCGAACAAGATGCCGCCCGGTGTGCGGAAATAGATGGCCCAGAAATAATCGCGGTCGATCACGGGTGTTACCTGATAACCGGTATCCATCAACTGTTTCCGCACCGCCAGTTGAGCGGCCCGATCCTCAACCGCAAAGGCGATATGGTGGACTGATCCGGCGCCCTGCTGGGCCATTGGTGCGGAGGGCATCTGGTGAAGGTCGATGCGATCCGCTCCGTTACCGCCGGGCAGAACAAGGCGCGTGATATCACCGTCGCGCTCGGTGACCTCGTAGCCCATGAAGCGGAGCAGTTCCACGCTGGCGGCTGCATTCTTCACACGAAAGCGCGCGCCGGAAAATCCTTTGATACCCATGTCTTCAGGAACGTCCGATCCTGCCCATGGCGCACGCTCGTCGCGTGCGGCCTCAACAAGGGCAAACCCATCGCCATCGGGACCTGCAAAGCGCAGGCGGCTTTCGCCAAAGCTGGTTTCCCGGCTCAGACCCTTGACGCCTTCTTGAACCAGTCGCTGTTCCCAAAAGGCCAGCGCGCCGGGTGCAACCGCGAATTCGGTATCGCCAACCTCTCCGGTTCCATGCCGGGCCCGCCCGATGTTGGGAAAGGGGAAATAGGTCATGACGGATCCCGGCGTGCCCAGTTCATCCCCGTAATATAGGTGGTAGACATCGGGAGCATCGAAGTTCACCGTCTTCTTTACCCGCCGCAGGCCGAGGGTCTTGGTGAAGAAGTCGTTGTTTTTCTGTGCATTGCCCGCCATCGACGTGACATGGTGCAGTCCCTTGATCTCGGTGATCATTTTACCGTCCTTCAAATGTGATGTTCCTGTCTGCTGCAGGATATGGCATTGCCTGTCCATTTCCGATAGAGATGTAATTATCAATTCACCATTGCGGAAAGTGCAATAATGAAGGATCTTCAGGGTCTGCGCCTGTTTCTGAGTGTTGCCCGTGAGGGCAGCTTTGCCGAAGCGGCGCGCCAGATGGGCACGACGCCGGCGTCCGTGACGCGGGCGGTTGCTGCGTTGGAAGAAAGTCTGCGTGCTCAGCTTTTGGTGCGCACCACACGCCAGGTGTCGCTGACTTCGGATGGGGCGGCCTTTGCGGCGCGCGTGGACAACCTGGTGAGCGAGTTGGACAGTGCGATGGATAGCCTGCGCCATCGTGATGGCACCGCGCATGGAGCGTTGCGTATCAGCGTGCCGGTGTCTTTCGGTCTCTGCGTGCTGCCGGATGTTTTGGTCGGCTTTCGCCTCAGCCATCCGCAGATCACGCTCACGGTCGATATGTCGGATCAGTTTGTTGATATCGTTGGCGGCGGGTTTGATCTGGCTGTGCGGATATCCGGCCCGCCAAAGGAAAGCTCGACCATCTGGCGCAAGATCTGTGCGGTGGATCGACTGCTGGTCGCAGCACCGGAAGCACCCGAAGTCGCAATCCATATGCCTGATGAACTGCAGGCTGAGCGCTGTCTGGGATATGGCACGGCAGGCGGCGGCGAGATCTGGCGGCTGTCGCATCAACGCGAAAGGCGCTCGGTTCGTGCAGGCGGGCAGTTTGCCGGCAACAATGGTGATCTATTGGCGCGTATCGCGCAAAGCGGGGCGGGTGTCGCTCTGTTGCCACGCTTTATTGTTGCGGATGCCTTGGCGGCAGGGAGGCTGGTTCAAGTTCTGCCCGAGTGGGAACCTGAACCTCTGTGGCTCACGCTCTACTATCCGCCGTACACGCAACTGCCTCCGACAGTGGCCCTGTTTTCAGCATTTTTTGAGAACGCGATCCTGGCCAGTGGGCTGTCTGCGACGAGAATCACAGGGTGAAGCAAACCCGTCGGTTGCCCTATTTCAGCCCGTGGTTCCGTCCAAATCTGGCAAAAATGGCACCAAGTGAGGTCTCAATTGCAGCCGGGCATGAAACCGGAGTTTTGCGTGAAATACGTATAGGGCATGGATTAGGCACTCGATTGGTGCATCAGGCGGGACAATGCCCCCCAATTTCCCCGGTTATGACAGGTTGCGAGCGGTTTTTGCGCGCAGATTGACGCCACGTAGGAAACACTCTGTTTTGTCATAAAACCCTGAAAATCCGCCCGGAAACTGTTAATAAATAAAGGCGAAAATCTGTCACTTATCAGGCAGAAATTCTTACGATGCTCCGGGGGGATGGAAAAGCCGGACGTCGGGTAATTAGTATCGGCGCGCTGCAGCGTCGTTTTTTGAATAGGTCTGCCGTACAGCGCTCATTTAGCGCATTCTGCACGTTCGAAACGGCTGTTGACCATTGCTGTGGGGAGCAATGATGAAAGATATTGTGAGCGAGGACATGTTCGTCTCGCGTCTTCAGGACATGTCTGCGAACTCGGTTGTGACACTGCAGATGGCGGAAACGGTGGTTCCGTTTCGCTCGGCTCTGCTTCCCGAGCAATTTTTTGGGCGCTATCGACAATGGGGCAAGCGGATGCTTGATATGGCACTTGTGGTGCTGAGCCTGCCTGTGGTTTTGCCAATTTTAGCGATTTGTGCGATCGCGCTCTGGTTTGAGGGTGGATCACCGTTTTACTCGCAAGATCGGTTGGGTTTTCAGGGTAAGCGCTTTCGCATTTTCAAGCTGCGCACGATGGTGCGCGATGCCGACGACCGTTTAAAGCGTCCCGCCGAAAACCTGAATCGTAAGGATTCCCTTGAAGCCTGATCTGTGATTCATCCTGTTTGGGAGGATGGATCATGTCAGCACCTTTGCCGGAAGCGCTACGGGCGCGATTTCAGAACTTGGTTGAGGAAGGATTAAGCGGGCGCGCGGCAGCGTTGCGCTTGAAGCTTTCGCCGGCCACCGGGGCGCGGTGGAGGCTTGCGATCCGACGTACCGGGCAGATCCGCGCGGCTCCTCAAGGTCGTCCCAAGGGCAAGGGA
>NZ_JBASXK010000080.1:0-2535 GCF_049276915.1 Aestuariivita sp.
GTGTAATACCTTCGGGAAGTGCGACCGTGTCATCGCCAAAGACACTGTCAACCTGCTCCTGAGTGAGCCCGACCTGTGTGTAATCGACATATCTCAGCCTCGCACCTCGAAGAGACGCGGAACGGAGGTCTGTCTCCTCATCCATCGCCGCCGCCCTGAGGTCTGCCCCCTGCAACTGCGCCCCGCCGAGGTTTGCCCGTTGCAACTGCGCGTTCCAGAGGCGTGCCCCCTGCAACTGCGCCCTGACGAGGTTTGCCCCCTGCAACTTCGCCTCGCGGAGGTCTGCCCCCTGCAACTGCGCCCCGCGAAGGTCCGCCCCTTCAAAATCCAACCCAGTCAAAGTCATACCTTGCAAATTCGCCTCACGAAGGTCGATGGGCAGGTCTGCGCCAGCCCGTGCCGCGATTGCCCGCAACCGCCCTAATGTCTGAACCGCCTTTTCCATGTCCGACCGTTTCACCTTCAGGTCACGGGCCCATTTCTCTAAGTCACCCGGTGACATACCCTCGGGCACCGGGTCGGCCTCATGCGCCTTGGACAACTCGCGCACATAGACCGACAGCATCCGCGCGATCCCACCGGCGGTTTCGGGTCGTTCCCCGGCCAGCCGCTCCAACTGATCGATCGCGGCGTTGCGGCGAATGAGATCATCCTCCCGGATGTCATAGGCGCCCTCCTTGGTGTCGGGATCTTTCGTCACCTGCCTCTGCGCATAAAGGTCCCGCGTTGCTTCGGTGATCTTTTCGTTGAACAGCACATTTTCGTTGTGGGTGGCCTGCGCCTCTGCCGTTCGTGTCTGCCGCTCCGTCGTCAGAACCCGGATAAAGGCAAAGACCAGACCCACAATCGCACCAACCGCTGCCAGCAATGCCAGCATGATGGAACTGTGCCAGCGCACATCCGAGCCATCACTGCCCGGTGTAGGATAGCTGACGACCAGCATCAGCAATTGCCAGACGGCCATCAGAAACAGCAATGCGCCCGGCACCATGAAAAACAGACCGAACCATGCCAAGACATTCAATGTGTGGTTCTGTGAAATCTGGGGCAGGGCACCGCGCGCGCTGGCACCTGCGCGCCAGACGGCCCAGAGCAGAGCCAGCAGCAGAAACGCGGTCACAATGATCTGCACCAGATACAGCCGCTCGGGCAACTCTATCGAAAACTCGTTCATCATCGCGACACTCAACAACCCTTACCCATCAACCCATCCTCACATAATGACGCCAACGTGCGTCACTGCCAAGTCGCGGCTGCATGTTCCAAGACCATATGCACCGGGTGTGTACGGGTTGTGTACCCGAGTCATACGCCATTTTTCCGCCCCATCGCGCCTTGCACCGCACCGGATGAACGCATAAGTTTCGCCAAACTTCGCGGGCTTCCCGCGCCTCAGATGCAAAAAGGATCTTTCCATGGACGGTGGCAGCGCATTCGCCCAGTTTCTTCCCCTTATTCTGATCTTCCTGATCATGTATTTCCTGCTGATCAGACCCCAGCAAAAGAAGGTCAAAGAGCATCAGGCGATGGTCGCAGCCCTGCGTCGCGGGGATCAGATCGTCACCCAGGGCGGGATCATCGGGAAGGTGACAAAGGTCAAGGATGACGGCGAGATCGAGGTCGAACTGGCCGAGGGCGTCAAGGTGCGTGTGGTGCGCAGCACAGTGGCACAGGTCGTCAGCAAGACCGAGCCTGCGGCAGGTTAATTTCGCCTGCCAAGGCTTTGAAAAGGCAGGTTAGATGCTGCAAATTGATTCTTGGAAACGGATACTGGTCTGGCTCACTTGCGTGGTCGGGCTGGTGCTGGCTTTGCCCAACGGTTTCTATTCCCGCGTCGAAATGCACAATGATGCGGTGCAGGCGATCGAGCTTCAGGGCGAGACCCCCGCGCTTCTGGAACAGGCCGCGGCCTGGCCCAGCTGGATGCCCTCGTCGCTGGTCAATCTCGGGCTGGATCTGAGGGGCGGCGCGCATCTGCTGGCCGAGGTCAAGGTCGAGGACGTCTATGAGGCCCGGATGGAGGCCACATGGCCCGAAATCCGCGATGCCCTGCGCCCCGAACGCGCGGTTGTCGGCACCGTCCGCCTGCAACCCTCCGCCCCGGACGAGATTCGCGTCCGCATCGGCAATCCCGACGGCATGGCCCGCGCCCTTGAAGTGACCCGCGCCCTGGCCCGCCCGATCCAGACGCTCAGCGGTGTGGGGGCCACGGACCTTGTCATGCGCGGCGAGGGCGATGTGCTGATCATTACCCTGTCCGAAGAAGAACGCGCGGCATCCGATGACAGGACGGTCCAGCAAGCTCTTGAAATCATTCGCAGACGTATCGACGAAGTCGGGACGCGTGAGCCCACGATCCAGCGTCAGGGCACCGACCGTATCCTGATCCAGGTCCCCGGTATCGGCAGCGCGGCCGAGCTCAAAGAGATCATCGGAACCACCGCACAGCTGACCTTCAACCCTGTGGTCGGACGCAGCGCGGATGAGACCACGGTGCCCGGTGTCGGCAACAAGCTGGTGCCCAGCCTCGATGAG
>NZ_JBASXK010000081.1:0-24472 GCF_049276915.1 Aestuariivita sp.
CCAAGAGGACATATGGATATTACGTCTTTCCCCTGCTTGAGAAGGACCGCCTGATCGGGCGGATCGACATGAAAGCCTATCGCGATCGGGATGTTCTGATCGTGCGCAGGGTCTGGCCCGAACAAACAATTCGCTGGTCGGATGCCCGCACGCGGCGGGTGGAGGCCGAATTGCAGCGTGTCGCCCGGCTGGCCGGCGTCAGCGAGGTTCGGTTTGAAAAGGACTGGTTGAACCCGCCTGCCTAGGCCCTGCGGCACTGGAGCTAGGCCGGGATCACCAGCGCGGTTTTGGCCTTGGGATATCCTAGACCATGCACCAGAATGCGGCCCAGATCTTCGGCAGCATTCAGTTGATTTTCCCGAACAATATCAGATGCTTCAGCGCGAAGAGCTGACAGGATCACTTGCATCGTCTCTGCGGAAGAAAAGCTGCGTTGCGTGACTTTGGCGAACCACGCTTCTTCGCGGATCAGGTCTTCGATCAGGGGATCAATCACCGCGCCGCCACCGCCGGGATAGCGATACCACCCCCACCCGATTTTCTTGCCGATGCGGCCTTCTTCGACCGCGCGATCGGCGATCTTGCTGGGACGCATCCGGGCTTTGCGCCGGGCATAGGCGACATCGAGACCCGTGAGATCCTGCGCTTCATAGAAACCCAGATCAAAACCGAAATCGGTCATGGCTTCGTCCAGCTCCCAAAGGATCGCGCCGTCCAGAAGCAATGCATCCGCAGCCTCATGCAATCGATCAAGCAGCCGCAATCCGACGGATCGCGTTCCGCGCGGGAGTGTGACGGGCACCCGCCCGATGGTTGTCGCAAGGCTGTGTGCCGCTGTAAGCGCCTCGTCTGAAGTTTCGGAAAATCCTGAAATTTCAGTCAGATGCCGGAGCTGCATCGGCTGGAACGGCACAAAACGCAGGCTGCGCTCGGCAGGGGCGGCTGCAAGGGGCGCATCATGGGGCGTGGCGAAGACACCGTTGCCATCCAATTCATCCGACCAGCGGTCACGATCTTCGGCATCCAGCGCGTCAAAGACAAAAGACGCGCTGCCTGCCTCCTCGAATTTATCTGCAAATACAATATGTTCGACAAGATCGGCCGCATCTGAACGCATGAACACCTGGGCGCGTTCGCGGGCGTGAGGGTCTGGCTCGCAGATGGTGACCGCCAGCCCAGCACCGGCGCAGGCCAGTGCAAGAGAAAGCCCTGAGGCAGAACTGCCCAGAATAACAATGGCTTGGAGCGGCATATCAGATCAGGAACCGGTGGTCCTGAATCAATTGCTGCAGCTCGGATACAGAGCGCTCGACCGTCTTGCCCGAAGTATCCAGAACGGCCTGAGCCTTCTGGTAATGCGCCTCACGGCTGGTCAGGATTGATCGCAATTGTTCCATCGCTTCGGGGTTGCCCGCCATGGGGCGTTCATCCCCCTGTGCGCGGACGCGGGCCATGTGTTCATCGGCAGATGTCTTGACCCAGATCGTGTGAAAATGTGCCAGAAGGGATGCGTAAGTATCTGGTTCTGCTACGATTCCTCCTGCCACGGCAAGGATCATCTTGTCATGGGTCGCAACGCTCCGGGCCAGTGCCTGGGCTTCGAGTTTGCGATAGCCTTCGGGGCCATAAAGGGCCATGACCTCTTCCACGGGCATGCCGCTTTGCGCTTCGATTTCTTCGTTCAACTCGACAAACGGAATGTCGAGAGTGGTGCCGATCTGTCGACCCAAGGTGGATTTTCCAGCACCGCGCAGGCCAATCAGGCAAATCCGACGCGCGCGCATGGCCTCGGTGGGTTCGGGGCTGAGGGTTTTCATCACCACGTCACGCACCTCGTCAGAGGCCGCACGATAGAGGTCAGCGACGCGCAGGGCCTCAGAACTCCAGGGGTCATCTTCGGCCAGGAACCACTCGATCCGATGGTCCAGCGCCATCGCGACGCGTTGGAGTAAGCCTATGGAAATATTGCCTTCTCCGGCCTCAAGCTGGGCAAGATAGCGGGGGCTGACGCCGGAAATCTCGGACAATACCCGGCGCGGGATACGCTTGCGTTCGCGGGCGCGGCGCACGCGGTCACCGACCCGCGTCATCACGACCGAAACCGCCAGATCGGCGGGGCTTGCAGGGGTGTCCGCATCGGGTTTCAGCTTGCTGTTCGTCGCCACGAGGATTCCACTCACAGTGTAGAATATTGCATAATTCTAGCCGGTGAGCTTTGTACAATCAATGCAAGAAAGTGCACAAGTCAGGCGCGGATCAGCGGCTCGACGATGGCTCTTATCTCTTCGGGCGGGCTTTGGCTGATGAATTTATCCGCGATGGTGAAGACGCAGGTAAAACTGCCCTCGAAGCATAATTGACCGTTTTGTACGCCCTCTACGCGGAATGTGATGGATTTGTACCCCAGTTTAGTGGGCCAGACCCGACACAGCAGCCGGTGGCGCGGCGTGATCGGAGAGCGGAAATCCATCGACAGGTTGACAAAAGGCGTGCCGACATTGCGGTCGGTCTCCATCTGGAACCAGCCGTCGCCAGACAGGTGGTGTTCCCACCATGCATCAATGGACTCCAGCGCCCAGGCAGGGATGCGGGCGGTATAGGCGATGCGCGCCGGGTCGCAATCGCCCCAGCCCACGCGGATCACATGTTCGAATGGCTGATCCAAGGTCAGTAGGTCTCGACGTGATAGCGACCGTCATCGCGCATGGCATCGCGCACCTCGGTCCAGTTGAGGCCGATGCCGCGCGCGATGTCGGACAACGCGGCTTCGACGCCATGCTCCATCGCCTTGAGACCACAGATATAGATATGGCCCTTGGGATCCTGCATCAGGGCCGCGACCTTCTCGGCATTCTGGCGCAGCTTGTCCTGTACATAGGCTTTGGGCTCACCCTCCTCGCGGGAGAAGGCAAAGATCTTGTCCATGAAACTGTCCGGCACTTTCTTGAGCGGTCCGAAATAGGGCAGTTCCTTCGGACGGCGCGCACCGAAGACGAGGGTCAGGCTTTCTTGGGCCGAGGGGGCCTCGCGCTGGCGGCGCATCGTGAAACCACGGAACGGCGCAGACCCGGTGCCCGTGCAGATCATCATCAGATGCGCCTGCGGATCGGCGGGCAGCAGGAAGGTCGCGCCGAACGGGCCGGTCAGATTGACGGTGTCGCCCGGTTTGAGGTCACAGACGAAATTCGAGCAGATGCCGTTCTCTTCGCGCTTCACGGTCAGGGAGACATTGTTATAGCCGGGCCTCTCGCCGTCGCGCGGGCTGGAAATGGAATAGAGACGCGGCAGATGGGCGTTGCCGTTGGCATCGGTGCCGGGCGGGATAATGCCGACGCTTTGTCCCTCGAGCACCGGAAAGGGCTGGGCA
Source organism: Aestuariivita sp. (assembly GCF_049276915.1). Classification (NCBI taxonomy): domain Bacteria; kingdom Pseudomonadati; phylum Pseudomonadota; class Alphaproteobacteria; order Rhodobacterales; family Paracoccaceae; genus Aestuariivita; species Aestuariivita sp. The sequence continues at coordinate 3,368 of NZ_JBASXK010000081.1, forward strand.
CCAAGATCGAGGATGATGTGGCGTACGTCATTGTCGCTGTCTGCATCCGTCAGGCGATAGTTGCCCTGAACCGTTGCCACGGCGGGTTTGGCAAGGTTGTACATGTTGATCGTTGGCTTCGAGGCGGTTGCCGGAGCCTTGGCCTTGCCGCCGGCACCGGCATGGGCTTCGGCCAGCAGTTTGGCGATGGCGTCTTCAAGGCCGTCCGTGTCGGCATCCGATCCCTCGGGGGCGGCGATCTCTTCCTGATCCGGCAGTTCAAGCCACCCGTATTGATCTTCAAGCGAATAGGCGGCGTCTTTTTCGGCCACCACGCGCCATTCGTCGATCGACCCTGTGGGGCAGACGGGGATGCAATCCATGCAGAAGTTGCATTTGGTCGCATCGACCACGACGTTGTTGTCATCATGTTCGATGGCCTGCTCGGGGCAGGTCAACTCGCAGGTGTAGCAGCGGATGCAGATTTCCGGGTCAATCAGGTGTTGTTTGAACGGGGCAGTCATCGGGCGGTGTTCTTTCCAAGGATCGCATCGGGCAGCGTGACGGCTTCGATCAGGGCAAGGCACAGACCTTCGCAGCCCGGGCAACCCAGACAGGGGCCCTGAAGGTCGGCAAGATCCTGAGCCAGAGCGCGGGTGCGCGGGGCGTGGGCGGCGAGGCGCTTGGTGTCCATGTCTGGTCTCCGGTGTTGGGGGCGGTGTGGCGGGGTAACCCCCCGCCACCTGCGATCATGCCATATGCAGTTTGACGTATTCGAAATCACCCGGCTTGTTGTCGATGCCGACTTTGGGGGGTGAAATCCAGCTGGCGAATTTGCCGGGCTCATAGACCGGTTTCATCAGCGACTGGATGAAATCGCCATCCGCATGGGTTGGCAACCATTCGGTCAGACCCTTGTCGAATTCCGCACCCGAAACAAGTTTGCCGTCCGGATCGAAATTCTTGTTCGCAAAGACGCCGATCTTGCGGTTGAAGGCCTGGTGAGGCAGCTTCATCTCGAATTCGACACCGGCTTTTTCGATGATCTTGTTCCAGCGGCCCACGCCACCGGCGGCGTCGCGCACGTAATCGTCACGCAGACGCATGTTGATGGCTGTCAGCGCAGGCACCTCGCGCTCGACGATCCGGTCGCCGTCGAGATCGAGCACATTGTATGTGTCGTTCGTCAGCCTGTGATCGTCATCGATGCGCATTTCCATGTAACGGCCCTTGATGCCCGCGTTGAAGGCATTGGCCGCGTTGGTCGAGACCTCCTGGCCAAACAGATCAAGCGACAGCGTATAGTGCAGGTTCAGCTTTTTCTGGATGGTGGGCAGGTCGATGACGCCCAGATCGCGGATCTTGTTGATGTCATAGGGATCGGTGATGCCCGCCTTGTTCATCGCCTCGACAGTGGCCTGGATGGTGCGGCCCACGCCGGTTTCACCGACGAACATGTGATGGGCTTCTTCGGTCAGCATGAAGCGGCAGGTGCGCGAGAGCGGATCAAAGCCCGACTGCGCCAGCGATTCCAGCTGCATCTTGCCGTCGCGGTCGGTGAAGTAGGTGAACATGAAGAAGGACAACCAGTCCGGTGTTTCCTCGTTGAAGGCACCCAGCATACGGGGGGCTTCTTCTGAGCCTGACGAGCGGATCAGCAGGTCGTTTGCTTCTTCACGGCCATCGCGGCCGAAGTATTTCTGCAGCAGGTAGACCATCGCCCAGAGGTGGCGGCCCTCTTCGACGTTCACCTGGAACAGGTTGCGCATGTCATAAAGCGACGGCGCGGTCAGGCCGAGGAAGCGTTGCTGTTCGACCGAGCCCGGCTCGGTATCGCCCTGGATGACGATCAGGCGCTTGAGCATGTTGCGATACTCGCCGGGCACTTCCTGCCAGGCTGGTTCGCCGTAATGCTCGCCCATGGGAATGCGGCGGTCTTCGACCTGCGGTGCCAGCAGAACGCCCCAGCGGTATTCGGGCATTTTCACATAGTCGAATTTGGCCCAGCCCTTGGGGTCAACAGAGACGGCGGTACGCAGATAGACCATGCTGTCCTGAAAGTTCTGCGGAATAAGGTCGTTCCACCAGTTGATGTAACCGGGGTGCCATTTTTCCAGCGCCTTGAGGACTTTCTTGTCCTGGCTGAGGCCGACATTGTTCGGAATTTGGGTGTCATAGCTGACATTGATCAGATCAAGCATGAGGTTCTCCATTGCTGCGGTGACGTGAAACGCCACCCTACATTTGTTGACGGAACCGACAGTGCCGGGGGCCGTAGGGTGGGGTTACACCCCACCAATCCTGCAGGTTTACACCCGCTCCATGTTGTAATCGGCGCGTTGGCCCGAGCCGTAGCGCTGGAGCGCTCCGTCCTCACCCACCGCGTTGGGGCGCTGGAAGATCCAGTTCTGCCAAGCGGTGAGGCGGCCGAAAATGCGCGTCTCCATGGTTTCGGGGCCGGCAAAGCGCAGGTTGGCTTCCATCCCCGTCATTGCATCAGGAGAGAAGCTGGCGCGCTCTTCGAGGAAAATGCGCACTTCGTCCTCCCAGTCGATGTCATCATAGGCATAGGTGATCAGGCCCAGTTCATCGGCCTCTTCGGCTTCGAGCGGCGTGCCGATCGAACTCTTGAGTTTCTCGACCTGCTGGGGCTCTCCCAGGAAGCGGGTCTGGAGCCGGGTAAGGTCATTGCTCATCGGATAAGTGCCAAAGTTCGACTCGCTCAGCGTTATGGCGGCCAGGTGGCGATTATCGCCGTCGAACTCTTCCAGCATCATGTACGAGCGATCGACGGACCACAGCAGTTCCGCCAGAACACCGGCATAGCATGAGCCATGTTCGACCAGCGCAACAAGGCTGCGCGATGTCATGTCGACGCGCTTGAGAACGCGTTTCCAGTATTTCAGGATCTCGTTGGCCAGCCAGTGGTCTGCATTGTCCAGCAGCAGCTTTTCGTGGGCCAGAAGGGCTTCGGGGTCGCCTTGGGTCTGGAAGACGACCAGCCCCAGATCGCGCTCGTTCAGGCGCAGGTGCAGGATCGCGTCATCCAGTTCACGCGCAAGACGCAGCAGGTAAAGATCCGCGCCCAGCGCCTGTGCTGCGTCCATATCGGCGGGCACATCCTGATCGGGGCCTTTGAGGGTGATCGTGGCGCGGCTTGCGCCACGGTCCAGCGCGACTTCGACGCAGGAATAGGACACCGAGCCGTCTTCGGCGAAGCTGCGCGCCAGCGGGGTCAGGGTGATGCCCTTTTGCACATCTGCCTTTTTGGATGCGGCGGCGAATTCCTGTGCGCGCTGCGCGACGACCTCGTCGAATTTCGAGTTCGGCACAACCTCATCCACCAGACGCCAGTCAACCGCGCGCTGGCCTTTGACCCCTTCCTCGATGGAGCAGAACACATCTGCACGGTCGCGGCGCACCTTGCGCTTGTCGGTGACACGCGTCAGCCCGCCGGTTCCCGGCAGCACCGCCAGCAGCGGCACTTCGGGCAGCGCGACCGAGGACGAACTGTCATTGGTCAGCATGATGTAGTTGCACGCCAGGGCAAGCTCGTAGCCGCCCCCGGCGCAGGCACCTTTGACGGCGGCGATGTATTTCTGGCCGCTGTCTTCTTCGGCGGCTTCATAGGTGTTGCGCGTCTCATTGGTGAATTTGCAGAAGTTCACCTTGTGAGCATGGGCGGCACCCCCCAGCATGCGGATGTTGGCACCGGCGCAGAACACGTTGTCTTTTCCCGAGCGCATGATGACGACTTTGACTTCGGGATGCTCGAAGCGCATGCGCTGGACCACATCGGCCAGCTCAATATCCACACCCAGATCATAGGAGTTGAGCTTGAGCTCATAGCCGTCAAAGAGGCCGCCTTTTTCATCCACGTCCATGAAGAGGTTCGCGACAGGACCGTCATATTCGACCCGCCAGTGACGATAGGCAGCCGGATCAGTTTGGAAGTCGATGACCTTGGACATGGAATGCCCTCCCTAAGAAGTATTGTTGATGCACTTTAATGCGGTGATGCCGTTGAGTAAAGCCTGTATGTGCAGGATAGTGCTTATAAAAGATATATTAAATTCAGTATATTGACGATTTCCCGTTCTGGGTCAAATCCGTGATATGCATTAAAATGCACTATTCCGAACCCAGTTGCGCCTCCAGTGATTCGATCTTCTGCTCGAGGTCGGCGACCTCCATGCCCATCACGATGTCTCCTCCGGACGAACGGGCGGCCCGGGCATGACCGCGCGCGCGTTCGCACAGACGCCGCGCGGCGGCGGGGCGGTTCATCACCTGTTTCAGGGCGGCATTGGCCAGTTGGATGGCGCCCTGCACCATCTGGTGCTCGGCGCTGTCGTGCGGCGTGGCCATCCAGACCGGCTCAAGCACTTCATGGGCTTCCCAGAAGTATCCCTGTTCAAGAAACAAGAGACCGGCCCGCCAGGCGAGCGTATGTTGCAAAGCATCCCGCCCCATTCCCGGCGTGACACTGTCGTGAAAGCTGTCGAAGGCACCCTCGGCATGGCGCGCAGTTTCTCCCGGCACATAGGCGTGATCGGGAAGACGGATCTTATGCAATCTGCACCTGCGCGGCTTCTATGCGCTCAAGCCGGGTGACGAACTCGCTCACTACGTCAAGCGTGCGCTCGGGTTGTTCGAACTGGGGCGCATGCTGGCAATCCTCAAGGATCGCCAGTTCGACGGGGGAATAGGCGCGCTCGTCAATCTCGTGAACCTGGGCAAGGGTGCCGTATTGATCCTGACGCCCCTGAATGGCCAGGACAGGAATGCGCAGGTGGTCAATGGCATCCGCCGCGTTCCAATCCTTGAACCCGGGATTGAGCCAGGTGTCGGCCCAGCCCAGAAAGGCACCGTCCACATCCGTATGATACCTTGCCAGGCGGGGTTTGAGATCGCCCGTCTGATACGCGGTGCGCGCCTTGGCGATTTCGGCAAGTCCGTCCTCTTCGGTGAAGAAATGCGGTGCCATGAGGATAAGGCCACGGATGCGCATATCCTCGACACTGCCGCCATAGATCGCGGCAATCGTGGCCCCGTCGCTGTGACCAAACAGGATGCCCCGGCGCAAACCGATGGCATCCAGCAGCCCCGGCAGCACATCAACCGCTTCGCGCGTCATGAAATCCAGAGGGCGCGGCAGCGCAATGGGATCGGAGGCCCCGTAACCCTGCCGGGAATAGACGAAGACACCCAAGCCCGTGGCATCCGCCAGCCTTGCCGGAAAATCACGCCACAGCGCCACGCAGCCCAGCCCCTCGTGCAGCAGCACAAGCGTTGCGGCCTCGGAGGGCGGCGGCCCATAGCAGGCGTATTCCAATGCCACTCCGTTCACGGTAAGCGGCGCGGCAGGTGTGGTTGTCCAGTCCATCAGGCCGGGTCTCTCAGTTTGAAGCGCTGGATCTTGCCGGTCGCGGTCTTGGGCAGATCATCGACGAATTCGACCCAGCGCGGGTATTTCCATTTGCCGATCTTCTCTTTGACATAGTCCTGCAGTTCGCCGGTCGCGACACTTCCACCGGACTGTTTGAGAACGATGAAGGCTTTGGGCTTTTCCAGGCCTTCGCTGTCGCGGGCCGGGACCACGGCGGCCTCGAGCACGGCGGGATGCGAGACCAGCGACTGCTCGACCTCGAACGGAGAGACCCAGATCCCCGAGACCTTGAACATGTCATCGGTGCGCCCGCAATAGACCAGCCGCCCGTCAGCGCGGCGTTCATACTTGTCACCGGTGCGGGTCCATTCACCCTCAAAGGTCGTGCGTGTCTTGTCGCGTTTGTTCCAATAGCCATCCGCCGCCGATGCGCCCCTCACCAGAAGCTCTCCGATTTCACCGGTGCCGACCTCGACACCGTCCTCATTGACAAGACGCAGCTCGTATCCGGGCACCGCCACACCGGATGTGCCATAGGCGACATCTCCCGGCGCATTGGACAGGAAGATATGCAGCATCTCGGTCGAGCCCACGCCATCAAGGATATCCACACCCCAGAAGCCGTTCCACTTCTTGCCGATCTCTTCGGGCAGCGCCTCGCCGGCCGAGATGCAGGCGCGCAAGGGAGCATCCGGCAGACCAGCGGTTTCCAAATGCTGCACAAGCGCCGCATAGAGGGTCGGGACACCGCAGAAGATCGTCGGTTTCTCGGCCTCCAGAATACCGGCCACACCATCGGGGGTGGGCCTGCCATTGAACAGAACGGTGGTTGCACCGACGCTCATGGGGAAGGTCATCGCATTGCCGAGCCCATAGGCAAAGAACAGCTTGGCCACGGAATAGACTGTGTCGTCCTCACGGATGCCCAGCACCTGAGCGCCATAGGTATCCGCCGTGGATTTCAGGGCCGAATGCACATGGCGCACGCCCTTGGGTTGCCCGGTCGAGCCCGAGGAATAAAGCCAGAATGCACATTCATCATCAGACACTTCGACAGGTTTGGCCGGGTTCGCGCCATCCATGAAGGTCGAAAAGCTGGTGGTGCCCTCGGGTGCTGTGCCGATCACAACGATCTGACGCAGGGAGGGGGTTTTCAGCGCCGCAGGCAGGACGACGGGCAGCAGTTCTTCGGATACGAACAGGATCGCCGCCCGCGCGTCGTTCAGGATCACCTCATAGACATCCGTGGCCAGAAGCGTGTTGAGCGGAACCGCGACCACGCCTGCCTTGAGGCAGCCCCAGAAGATCGAAGGGAATTCAAGCTGATCCAGCATCAGCATCACCGCGCGTTCCTCGCGGTTGATGCCCGCGCGGCCAAGCGCGCCGGCAACGCGGGCGCTTTGTTCAGCCAGGCCACCATAGCTCAGGCTGCGTTTGGTGCCGGCAGCTTCTCGAAAGGCCTCCTTGTCGGCGCGGCCCTGATCGGGGTGGCGGTCGACGAACCAGAGGGCTGCGTTGCGATTGCGTGTCATGTTGTCCTCCCAGATGTCCGGCTGAACCGGACATTTCAACCCGCCCCACGTCTTGCGCGGGTTGTTCAGGCTGCGAGAGTTCCTCCCATCACACAGCCCCGAGTCGCTTGCTGTCTGCATCATGCATCAAAATGATAAGTATGCAACATATTGCGGAGTAATGCATTATAATGCGTTACATCAACCCCAGCAGACGGGCTGCGTTGTTCTTGATGATGTCGGGCCGCAATTCATCCTTGATCGCGATGCCATCGAAATCCGACAGCCAGCGTTCCGGGGAAATCATCGGCCAGTCCGAACCGAACAGCACCTTTTTGCGCAGGATCGAGTTGCAATAGCGCACGAGGATCTCGGGAAAGTACTTCGGGCTCCAGCCGCTGAGGTCGATATAGACATTGGGCTTGTGCTGCGCGACGGCCAGGGCTTCCTCCTGCCAGGGGAACGAGGGGTGCGCCAGGATGATCTTCATGTCGGGAAAATCAACGGCGACATCATCCATATACATCGGGTTGGAGTATTTCAGGCGCATGCCATTGCCACCGGGCATGCCGGATCCCACGCCGGTCTGACCGGTGTGAAAGAGGGCGATACCCCCCTCTTCGGCGATCGCCTCGTAAAGTGGATAGGCCATGCGGTCATTGGCATAAAACCCCTGCATCGTGGGGTGGAACTTGAACCCCTTGATGCCAAAGTCACGGATCAGGCGGCGGGCTTCGCGCACCCCGAGCTTGCCCTTGTGCGGGTCGATCGAGGCGAAGGGGATCAGCACGTCGTTGTTCTCGGCCGCGATCTCGGCGACCTCCTCATTGGCATAGCGCCGATAGCCGGTTTCGCGCTCGGCATCGACGGGAAAGATCACTGCAGCGATGTTCTGATCGCGGTAATGCTGGGCTGTTTCCGGCACAGTGGGCGGGTGCGTCCAGGGCGCGCGGAAATACTTTGCCATGGTGGCCTGCAGATCGTCATAGCCATCGTCGGGATGACAGCCGCAGGGTTCCTCTGCATGGGTATGGATGTCGATTGCGCGGATTTTGTCGAGGTAGATCATGTGCTTACACCTTGATTACTGCCGGATCGTCGGAATAGAGCCGATCGAGGATCCCCGCCCGGCGGGTCAGCAGTTTACGGAAGTTCAGATTGCCCTTGGCCGTGATTTCGCCCTCGGCGATCGATGGTGGCTCGGACAGGATCAGCGCGCGGCTGACGCGGTTGGACTGACCCTGCGCCTTGGCGGCAAGCTCTGTGAGGCGGGCCGTGATCTCGGCTTCAAGCTCGGGACCGCGCCAGATCCCCTGATCGTCGCCGAGGTTGTGGGCCGAAACGGTGGCGGGGGTCGGCACGATGAGAACGCCCACCGCATCATGCCCCTCTCCGGTGATGACCACGTCCTGCGCCAGCGGGGCCAGCGCAGGCAGCAACGTGAGGCGCAGAGCGGCAGCGCGCACCCAGATCCCGGTCATCAGCTTGAAGTCTTCCGAGATCCGCCCGTCGAACTTGAGACCCATATTCGGGTTGTCCGGATCCAGAAGCACCATGGCATCTTCAGTCAGGAAATAACCTTCGTCATCAAAGGCGGCAGCGGTCTTTTCGGGATCATTGAAATAGCCGGTAAAGATGTTGGGGCCCTTCACCCGGACCTCCCAGCGCGCGCCCTCATCCGGCACCAGCTTGACCGTGCCCCCGGTCATGGGCACGCCCACGACACCGGACATGGTTGTCGGCTCGTGCTGGATCAGATTGGCCGGGCCGGTTTCGGTCAGCCCCCAGGACGAGTTCATCAGGGGGGCGGCTCCGCGCACCTCGACGGCCATCTCGTGCAGGTCCTGCCAGACATCCTGCGGCAGGGATGCCCCGGCGTAAAACAGCATGTCGAGATCCTTGAAGTACTGCCGGCGCAGATCGGCATCCTCGCGCATGGCGTCGCGCAGCATGGCAAAGCCGACGGGAACATTGAACGCCATGGTGCCATTGATCAGGCGGTTGTTCTCGATGGTCTTGTCCACCAGCCCTTTGACCGGTTTGCCGCCATCGATGTAAAGACTGCCGCCATTGGCCAGCATCATGTTGAAGTTATGCGATCCGCCAAACACATGGTTCCACGGCAACCAGTCGACGATCCTTGGCGGGCGGTCCCGCAGGAACGGCAGGGCATCCACGATCATCGCCTGGTTGGCGCACATCATGCGATGCGTGGTTTCCACGCCCTTGGGGTTTGATGTCGAACCCGAAGTCATCAGGATCTTGACCACCGAATCCGGGCCAACCAGCGCTTCGGCGGCGGCAAGATCGACGCCCGGGGCGCCTTTCAGCAGATGGGTAAAAGGCGTCGCGCCCTCGGGGACATTGCGGCTGACCACCATCTGCAAACCAGAAAGCTCGGGCAGCGCCAGAGCGCGAGCAAACACCGCGCCATCTTCGGCAAACACCATCGCGGGGCGCGTCAGCCCGGCGATATAGCGCAGTTGCTTCTCGGCTCCGGGGATGAGCGCATATTGCTCCGCGACCGGAACCGTCGGGATACCGACCATATGCGCGGCAAGCGTGAGCACGCCATGATCAACGCTGTTGCCCGAAATGATCAGGATCGGCGTGCCCGGCCCGAGGCCGCGCGCCAGCAGGGCTGCGGCGACATGTTCGACCTGCCCCAGCGTCTCGGCATATGTCAGCTCGCGCCAGCCCTGCCCGCTGCGTTCGGCCAGGAACACGCCGTCGGGGCGCGCATCGGCCCATCGGCGCAGCCAGACGGCAGAGGTATCAACCACCTCGGACATCTCATAGCCCGAGCGCAGCAGAACCGTCCCATCGGCGCGGTCCTCGCGGATCACCTTATGTGGGCGGTATTGGGTCATGTCAGTCCTCCCTCATGTCTTTCACAGCTCGATACGGGACAGCATCGCGATCAGGGTCTGGCGGTCCTCCTCGCTCAGACCCCTGGTCATGCGCGCCTCATGCGCCTGCACGGCGACCAGCGCCTTCTTGTAAAGTCGCATCCCCCTGAGCGTGGCTTGCAGCGCATAGGCGCGCCGATCATCCGGAGCCGGATTGCGGTTGATCAGATCGCGGCGCTCCAGTTCATCCACAACGATCACCAGATTTGGTCGCTCGATCGAAAGCGTGTCGGCCAGTTGCGACTGGCGCAGGCCCGGATTGTCGACGATCACCGAGAGCGCCGAAAAGGTCAGCATCCGCAGTTCAAGCGGTGCCAGGGCCGCGTTCACATCAGCCTGAATGGCGTTGAAGGCGCGTTTCATCACATAGCCGGAAAAGCTGCGCAGGGTGGCGTCGCTGATCTCGGCCGGCTGGCTGGTTTCCTTGGGCAGGCGGGGCATCTCAGCGGAACCGGGGCGCGCGTTTTTCAAGGAAGGCCGCCAGTCCCTCGACCGCATCGGGGCTGGTCTGGGCCAGTGCGGCGGCAAGGCTTTCGGTAAAGAGGCCATCGGATTTCGACATATCCGCGATCCGGGCCAGCGCCTGTATCATGACATAGTTCGACAGCGTCGCGTTCTGGGCAATGCTGTCGGCAAGCTCCATGGCCTTGGCCTCGGCCTGACCCGCAGGGGTGGTGTAATGGCACAGGCCCAGCGCCAGCGCTTCTTCGGCGTTGTATTTGCGCCCGGTCAGCATCATCTCGGTCATCCGGTCCGCACCAAGAATACGCCCCACGCGCACCGTGGCTCCGCCGCCGACAAAGATACCGCGCCGCCCTTCGGGAAGCTGGAAAATGCACGAGGGCTCGGCGACACGCACATGCGTCGCGGTGGCCAGTTCCAGACCGCCACCGATCACGGCCCCTTCCATCGCCGAGATGACCGGCAGGCCTCCGAACTGGATCTTGTCCATGACGACGTGCCAATGGCGCGAGTGGCGCATGGTGCCTTCGGCATCGCGCGACTTGTGCTCGCTCAGATCAAGGCCCGAGCAGTAGTGACCGGCAGTGCCCTTGAGCACCACCGCGCGCACGCCGTCGGGCGGGGCGGAAAAGAAGGCGTCAAGAGCATCCAGAAGATCCTCGGACATGGCATTGCGCTTGTCGGGACGGTTCATGGTCAGGATCGCGACGCTGCCCTGTTGATCGCACAGCAATGGCTTATCCATGCGCCCGGCTCGCTGATGCTTCAGGATGTGTCATGGGCAGGTCTTTCTTTATGTCAGCTGTATAATAGTTATTAATCATATCTAAAAGAGCAGAGCGATGCCCGCGCGTCAAGACGCTGGCATCGCCTAGTTTGGAACCAGAAACAGGGTAATGATCGGGAACATCACAAGGATGACCACCCGAATGATGTCAGAGCCGACAAAGAACAGAACCGCCTTGTAGGTATCTATCATGCGCGTGCTGCGATCCATCGCGTTGATGATAAACAGATTCATCCCCACAGGAGGCGTGATCAATCCCACCTCGACCACGATCAGAACGAGGATGCCGAACCAGATGGCCACATGTTCGGCGCTCATCCCGAAATCAAGGACGCTGATCACCGGAAAGAAGATCGGGATGGTCAGAAGGATCATCGACAGGCTGTCCATCAGGCAACCGAAGATCAGATAGAAGACCAGAATCAGCGAGAGCACCATCCACGGGCTCAGGCCCAGATCGACCACCCAGTTCGACAGCTCCTGCGGAACCTGGGTAAGCGCCAGAAAGCCGTTGTAGAAGGCCGCCCCCAGCACGATGAAGAAGATCATCGCCGTAGAGCGCGCGGTCACGGTAAAGCTTTCGATCAGCGTGGACCAGTTCAGCCCCCCATTCAGAAGCGCAATCAGGCCAGTGCCCGCCGCGCCGATGGCGGCACCTTCGGTCGGCGTGAACCATCCGGCATAGATGCCGCCGACCACAAGCCCGAAGACCAGAAGCACCGGCCAGACGGCAAGCAGGTTGCGCATCCGCTCGGACATGGGGATTGGTTCGCGGGTGCCGGCGCTTTCGGGGTAGAGCCGCACATAGATCGAGATGGCGATGATATAGCCAAGTGCCGCCAGAATACCGGGGATGAAGGCGGCGATGAACAGTTTGGCAATATTCTGTTCGGTCAGGATGGCATAGATCACCAGCACCACCGAGGGCGGGATCAGAATACCCAGCGTGCCTCCGGCGGCCAGTGTCGCGGTGGAGAACCCGCCCGCATAGCCATAGCGTTTCAGCTCGGGCAGGGCGACGCGGCCCATGGTGGCGGCGGTGGCCAGAGAGGACCCGCAGATTGCCCCGAAGCCCGCACAGGCACCGATAGAGGCCATGGCCACACCGCCCTTGCGGTGACCCAGAAAGCCCTCGGCCGCCTTGAACAGAGCGGTGGACATGCCCCCCAGCGTGGCGAAATGGCCCATCAGCAGGAACATCGGTACGATCGACAGTGAATAGCTGGAAAAGGTGGTGAAGGTCTCGTTCTTGAGACGGGAGAAGGCGACATTGGTGCCATCGGTCACAAGGATCAGACCGAACAGACCCACGAGGAACATCGCAAGCCCGATCGGCACACGCAGAAAGATAAGCACCATCAGCGCCGGAAAGGACGCGATGCCGATTTCAAGACTGCTCAATGATCCGCTCCTGCTCCATCTGCGATCAGGGTCTGACCCGTGACAAATTCGATAACCCGCACGCAGGCCATATAGACCCCGACCACCGCGGCCATGACCGCACCGACAAGGCTGGCCGCATAGGCCCACCAGATCGGGAACTGGATGAGGAAGGTGGTTTCTCCGAACCGCATTTTCGAAGTCATCCCGTCATACAGACGCCAGGCGATCAGGATCAGCACAAGCGCAAACACGATCTCGGTAACGGTGCGCAGGGTGCGGTCCAGCCATTTGGGGAATGCATTGGCAAAAATGTCCACCGAGGCATGTCCGGCGGTGATCTGGCACAAAGGGATGAAGGCAAAGATGGCAAAGGCCACGCCGGCTTCGACCAGTTCGAAATCGCCGTTCACCGGGCCAACACCGATGTCGATCATCCATTTCGAGAAGCCCGGCGCGATGCGTTCCATGAAATCTCCGTGGAACAAGCCGTTCAGGCTTCTTCCCAGGACGGATACGCAGGTCAGCAGTATCAGAAAACTCAGGACGATTCCGCCCAGTATGGCCATGAACTTGGCCAATCCCATCATCAGTCTATGCATGAATCCCCTGCCCTTTTCATGCCTCAACATGATGGGCCACGGCGCAAACATCGCGCCATGGCCCGTGAGTGTGACACGATCAGTTCGTGTATTCTGCCGTGTATTTGTCGATCAGCATGCGGGCTTCATCGATCAGTGCCTGACCGTCAAGACCACGACCGTTCATGTCTTCGACCCAGCTGTCATAGATCGGCTGAGCCGCTGCACGCCATACCGCTGTCTGCTCGGCATCCAGCGTGATGATGTTGTTGCCGCGATCGACGGCAAGCTGACGGGCCGGACCATCGCTGTCTTCCTGTGTGCCACCGGCGAAGATCGAGAACTCCAGACCGGAATTGTCGTCGATGACCTTCTTGAGATCATCGGGCAGGCTTTCATACTTGTCCTTGTTCATCGCCAGAACGAAGGTCAGCACATAAAGCGCGTTGCCGGTGAACTCGGTGTGGTTGGATACCAGTTCCGACACTTTCAGCGCGGTCGTTACTTCCCATGGGATCGTGGTGCCATCGATGACGCCTTTGGACAGGCCTTCGGAGACGGCAGGCACGGGCATGCCCACAGGCGTTGCGCCAAGCAGCGTCAGCAGAGAGTTGACCGAGCGGGAACCGCCGCGGATCTTCATGCCCTGCAGATCTTCGGGCGTGGTCACCGGATCCTTGGTGTGCAGCAGACCGGGGCCATGCACCCATGTTCCAAGAATATGAACATCCTTGAACTCGGTGTCCTTCATGTGCTTTTCGAACATTTCCCAATAGGCGCGGCTTGCGGCGCGGGCATTGGTCATCATGAACGGCAGCTCGAACACCTCGGTGGTGGGGAAGCGACCCGGCGTATAGCCGACCACCGTCCAGACCACGTCGGCAACACCGTCAATCGCCTGATCCATCAGCTCTGGGGGTTTGCCACCCAGCTGCATCGAGGGATACCGCTCGACCTTGATGCGGCCATCCGAGGCGGCTTCGACATTGTCCGCCCAGACATCCAGAACCAGCTTCGGCACGTTGGCCTGCGCTGGCAGAAACTGGTGCAGTTTCAGAGTGACTTCCTGTGCCATGGCGCTGGTGGCCATGAATCCGGTGGACAGTGCCGCAATTGCAGCGCCCCCGACCAGACCCAGAACTGTTCTTCGATTGGTCATTGGTTTCCTCCCTTTCGACCTTATAGAGGCGGCCCTTGCATCAGACCGCCCATGTTCATTCAGTTGGACGCATAGGCATCCATCAGAGCGCGCGCTTCGTCGATCAGAGCCTGACCGTCGATGCCCTTGCTTTCCATATCCGCAACCCATGCCGCATAGATCGGGTTGGCCAGTTCTTCCCACTGGGCCGCGTCTTCGCGCGAGATCGTAATGATATTGTTGCCGTTTTCCACCGCCAACTGACGTGCGGGTCCATCGGCATCCGACTGCGTGCCCCCGGCAAAGATCGAGAACTCCAGACCGGAATTGTCGTCGATGACCTTCTTGAGATCGTCGGGCAGGCTTTCGTACTTGTCCTTGTTCATTGCCAGAACGAAGGTCAGGTTATAGATCGCCGGGCCGTCGAATTCGGTATGGTTGTTGACCAGCTCGGGGATCTTCAACGCTGTGGTGACTTCCCATGGAATGGTGGTGCCGTCGATCACGCCCTTGGACAGACCTTCCGGAATCGCCGTGACAGGCATACCGACCGGTGTGGCCCCGATGTTTTCCAGAAGCTGGTTCACCATGCGCGAGCCGCCACGGATCTTCATGCCCTGCAGATCGCCGGGTACGTTCACCGGATCCTTGGTATGCAGCATGCCGGGGCCGTGCACCCATGTGCCCAGAATTTTGACGTCCTGGAAATCGGCGTCCTTCATATGGGTTTCGAACATCTGCCAATAGGCGGACGAGGCCGCGCGGGCATCAGAGACCATGAAGGGCAGTTCGAACACTTCGGTGCGCGGGAAGCGGCCCGGTGTAAAGCCGACCACAGCCCAGACGATATCTGCCACGCCATCAATGGCTTGGTCGATCAGCTGGGGCGGCGTGCCACCCAATTGCATGGAGGGAAAGCGCTGGATCTCGATTCGGCCATCCGAGGCGGCCTCGACATTGTCAGCCCAGACATCCAGCACCAGTTTTGGCACATTGGCCTGCGCTGGCAGGAATTGGTGAAGTTTGAGGGTAACCTCCTGGGCCATGGCACCTGTTGCCATGACGGCGGCAACAGCCACTCCGCCCAAAAGGCTCATGAATTCTCTACGCTTGGCCATTTCATTCCTCCCCGAATGTTGAGACCGTGATTGTAGGTGTACTCAGTCTTAGTTAAGTGCGGTCCTTTCGACCAATCAAGGTTTAGTTATGCCATATAACAGAAAAACCCAGTAAACATAACCAAACCGGTATGTATCCCTGCCTCTTGGCGCATTATTTTGCCC
Organism: Aestuariivita sp.; assembly: GCF_049276915.1. NCBI lineage: Bacteria > Pseudomonadati > Pseudomonadota > Alphaproteobacteria > Rhodobacterales > Paracoccaceae > Aestuariivita > Aestuariivita sp. Next base: position 18,787 of record NZ_JBASXK010000081.1, read on the forward strand.
ATTATGGCATATACTGCATCTAACCATTCACCCCAGCCGAGGCACGCCGCGTTTCCGGCGAGACCGCCCCTTCCAGACCTGTCGATCCGTAAAGCCAGTCGATCTGATCGTACCATTCCCGGGGTCCGCGCGCGCTCATCACCGCGTTGCGCAGGGCCGCATGGGCCCCGGCGGGGTGATAGACATGCTCGCCGATCTGGCGCGATTGCAGCTGGACGCGGGCGGTGCGCAGATGGCGTCTGTCCTGATAGGCCAGAAGCGCGGATTGCAGGTCATCGCCATGGCTGAGCTCATGGGACAGACAGACCGCGTCTTCCATGGCCATGCAGGCCCCTTGCGCAAAATATTGCAGCATCGGATGCGCGGCGTCCCCCAACAGCGCAACACGGCCATCAACCCAGTTCATCACCGGATCGCGGTCGCACAGCACCCAGAGTTTCCAGTCGCGGCCCTTGTCGATGATCTGCCGGGCCTTGGGATGCACATGCTCGAATCCCTTGCGCACCTCGTCATGCGAGACCGGCTTGCCGGCAACGGGTTCGGCGGCGTGGTTGTGATAGGTGACAACCAGGTTGAACTGCTTCCAGCCCGACAGCGGGTAATGCACGATATGGCATTTCGGCCCGGCCCAGAGAGTGGCGGCGTTCCAGCGCAGATCCTCGGGCATCTGATCGACCGGTATCACAGAGCGATACGTCGTATGACCCGACACGCGCGGCGGGCCATCGCCCACCACCTGTTTGCGGATATTGGACCAGAGGCCATCCGCGCCGATCAAGGCGCGGCCTTTGATATGGTCCCCGCTTTCCAGCTCGACCGTGACCGAGACGCCGTCCTGATCATAGCGGGCGACGGCTGCGCTGGTGCGCAGATCAACAAGGTCATGGTCCTGACAGGCTTTCAGGAAGACACCATGCAGATCGCCGCGATGGACCACGGCATAGGGGTTGCCGAACCGGGTCCGGAACGCATCGTCCAGCGGGATTCGGGTGATCTCTTCCCCGCTCAGGGCATCCATCAGGCGCAGGTTGTCGATATAGACAGCCATGGCGCGCGCAGCGTCGCCGACACCAAGATAGTCAAAGGCGTGGAACGCATTGGGGCCAAGCTGAATGCCCGCCCCGATCTCGCCCAGAACCGAGGCTTTTTCCAGCACCGTCGAGGCGATACCCTTTTGGGCAAGGCCGATGGCTGTGGCCAGCCCGCCAATTCCACCGCCTGCAATCAGGATCCGGTCCGACATGGGTTACTCGGGATCCGTCAGGGTCAGGGAAATCGGCTCCAACCCGTCGATACCGCCTGTAATGGTGTCACCGGCAACCACCGGGCCGACGCCCGCAGGCGTGCCGGTCATGATCAGATCGCCCGGGCGCAGGTGATAGAACTTGGAAAGATCCGCAACGATTTCATCGACCTTCCAGATCAGCTCTGCCAAGGTCGCGTCCTGTCTGATCTCACCATTCACCTCAAGCCAGATGCGCTGGTCGGCGATCGGCCCGAAATCGGCGGCCCTGGTCAGCGGTGCCAGAACCGCACTGTCTTCGACATCCTTACCCAGATCCCAGGGGCGCTGCTTGTTGCGCGAGGCGATCTGGAGGTCGCGCCGGGTCATGTCCAGACCACAGCCATAGGCATAGACAGCCGCCAGACCTTCGTCCTTTGAACAGCGAAACACCGGTGATCCGATGGCCATCACCAGTTCCATCTCGTGATGGAAATTCTCGGTGCCCGGCGGATACGGGGTAGAGCCGCCTGTCAGCATCGCATTCGCGGGTGATTTCGTGAAATAGAACGGCGCTTCGCGGTCAACCTCAAAGCCCATCTCGGCGGCATGGGCAGCATAGTTGCGGCCCACGCAAAAGATACGACCGATGGGATAGCCCGCATCCTCGCCCTTGACAGGCAGCGCAGGGATTTCGGGCAGATCAAACAACAGGCTCATTTCGCGCGTTCCTCGTAATAGCCCAGCTTGTCCTGAAGCGGGCGGTCATGGACGCGGACAAGGAAACTTTCCTCCTCCGCCGTATGGGTGATGTCGGCGAAGACCGGAGCGGTAAACGTGTCCTTGGGGCCCCAGTGGATCGTCTGGCCATTTACGACGCTGGTGCCACGGCCCCGGACGACATGGAATGCGGCAGAGGCCGAACGCAACGGCGGCGAGTCGATCTGGCCTGCGTTCAGCATCATGGCGGTAAAGCCCATGGTCGGCAGCACGTCCTGACCGGTTTCCGGGTTGATGTAATCCAGTTCGGCAATGCCATCATCGCCGTACTTCGCCATCTGGCGCAGGGCCGCTTCGGTCTTGACCCACGGATAACGCATCATCGGATAACGGCGCACGGAGCTGTCGAGCCGCCGCGACGGGGCCAGACCCGCAGCGCGGTATTCAACCTCGGACGCGTCGGGGCGATTGCGCTGCGCCTGCAATTCGCCTTCGATGGCATAGGATCCTTCAAGATACACAAACAGTGGCAGATCCAGCGCATCCAGCCAGATCACGGGATCGCTGCCATCATGGCCATGGTCATGCCAGTCGCCACCGGGCGTCAGGACAAGATCGCCCTCCTCCATCGGAAGCTTTTCGCCGTCCACAACCGTATAGCCGCCGGTTCCCTCGACAATGATCCGCGCCGCCGATGGCGTGTGCTTATGCGCAGGCGCGCTTTCCCCAGGCAGCAGAAGTTGCATGCCCAGATAGATCGAGGATGTGGCCTGCATCGCGCCGGTTCCACGACCGGGATCAGACAGCACCAGGACGCGGCGTTCGGCTTTTTCCACGGGGGTCAACTCGCCCGCGCGCATCAGCAATGGCCGCACTGCGTCAAATGCCCAATGGCCGGATTTCGTCACCGGGTTGGGCGCGTCATGAGGCAGGACATTGCGCATCATCGGCCAAAGCGGCGCGACGCCGGCCTCTGTCATGGCCGTACGATAATCTTCTGGCAGGTCTTCCAGCGTTCCGAGCTGTTGCGACATCGGTCTCCCCCCTCTGTTGCGGTGATTTATGTATGCATACTTACTATATGTATGCGTGTCAATTGCACAGGACGAATCTCTGGTCCTCGCGCACTATGCGCGGGGCGCGGGATCGACAGAAGCCAAGTTGCACCTGTCCGGGCAAAAAACCGACCGCGCAGTCATGTTTGATTCCCCGCCTACGAGGAGTTGTCGCGATAGCGCTGCTCCGAGATCGACAGCCCGAAGTTTTCGGCAAACATCAGGAATATGCGCTCTGGCGTGCTCAGTTCGGCGCGAATATCAATCACGCGCCGCGCCAGCGCAGGCTCATCGGTGATCAGACCGTCCACGCCTTTCGAAATCATTGCCGACATCTGGAACGGATCATTCACCGTCCAGACATAGAGTTTCTTGTTGTTGTGATGCGCCGCGCGGATCAGACGCGGGCTGACCATTGCCGTGCTGACGGCGATGAAATCCGCATCCAGCCGCGCCAGATCGCCGATGGACGTGGCCGCCAGCACCCCTGCGGTCCAGTCGGGCTTCAGCTCTTTCATCTTTTGCACAGCCGGGTACTTGAGCGACATGGTGGCGACCTGATCGGCCATGCCCGCAGCTTCGACAGTGGCGATGGTACGCGCTTCAAGGTCGACGTCGTGACCATAGTATTTCAGCTCGATCAGCAGGTTCGATTTATCCCGGACGATCTCAAGCACATCCTCCAGAAGGGGCGTGCGCTGATCTGCGTAGATGGGATCAAACCAGCTCCCGATATCGATCCTGGACAGATCGTCCAGTGTCGCCTCCCAGATCCTCAGATCCACACCGGCCAGCTTCATGAAATCACTGTCATGCATCACAACGACCTGGCCATCCGCGGTTTCCTGCACGTCGATCTCGACCCAATCCGCGCCGTCCTCTACCGCCTGGCGAATCGAGGCGAGCGTGTTTTCAGGCCGCATCCCGGCTGCCCCGCGATGGGCAATGATTTCAACCGAAGTCTCGGCCTGCACCCGCTGGATCATCACTGCGCCCGCGATCAGACCGAACAGGGTCAGAGCCACAGCGCCGGCACCCAGAGTGCGCAGGGTCAGCAACTGTCCCCCCGCAATCTCGGGCACCACATCCGGCGCGCGCGCTCCGCCGAAACAGCCATTCAGGATCCGCGCCAATGCCCCCAGCGCAATAGCGCTGATCAGCAGGTTGCACAGCCCCCAGAACAGGGCGATCCCCAGCGCCAACGCCAGTTTGATGCGAAACGCCACACCGATGTTTTCGACCGTAAGGCTCATCAGCCAGCCAAGGATGATGCCGACGCCGACAATCAGCACCATCCGCACTGCCAGCCAGAGAAGTATCGCCTTGAGAAGGTTCAGGCGCTGCCCCTCCATCAACTGCGCACTTTGACCAAAGCAGTCGCCCGGCGCGACCTTGTCAAAGATCACCAGATGCAATGAGACCGCCCAGCGCAACAACCGGCTGAGCAGCACAACTGCCATCACCAGCACGATGATCCCGATCAGCCCCATGGCGACAAGGAACTCGGGCGGACGGCTCGAGAGGTAGAAGTTGATGTCATACTGCCCGATCAGCGCCCAGGCGACAGCCAGAGCGGCCAACGCAAAGGGGCCCACGATGATCAGCACGCGCAGGACCAGCCGCACCGCATAGGTGATGATCGCACGCAGGCGCACACTCATCAGCGCCAGAGTGCGCCTGAGCGACGTCAGCCCGCTGGACGGACCCTGCCGTATCTTGAGCGTCATCGCCGCAAGGCCAATCACCGAGCCCATCAGCAGGATTGATGCAATCCCCAGAAAGACCAGAAACCCGGCGGGCGAGACGAAGAACGCCGCAATATCCTGATCCGTGAGCGCCGCCTGTCCCGACAATGACAGCGCCAGCGGCACAAGCAGCACTATGATCGGAACGATCACCCCTGCACTGAAGACCCGGATCATGATGAACAGCGGGATCACAAACCGGCGCTGCGCCCAGGAATGTCTATAGGCCTCAACTACGGTCATTATTCCCCTGCTCCTGTCCGGACCCGATGCATGCGATGCGCACATCATCCACGCCACTCACCTTTTGGGCTGGCGACCCGCACGTCAAGCACAACCCGGCGATATGACGGATGAACAGCTCAGAGTGCAAGCACGCGATCCGGGCGTGTTTGACGTCCCGCTCCGCCAGCGCGCCGGCGATTGTTTTGGCGACAAGGTCGGGTCGCATTTCGATCTACCGGCGCAAAGCAACTTTCGCGGCCTTCCGTGATCAAGCCGATGCCCGGTCAGTTTGGCGCTTGTTGCTCTGAAGGCCTCGATGATGTTGTCGCGGGTGGGCAGAATGGTCCCGGAAATCCCGTCTGCCAAGACGAGGATGTTCTCCGGGTCAAAGCCGCGCTGCATCAGCGTGGCCTTCATGGCCAGAACATCATTGGCGGGGCCGTCTTTTGTCGGATCGTCCTCTGACCCAAGATCGAGGCGCGCATCTTCGCTCAAATACGGGTATCCCGAAACGCCCACGAGGATGACCGGCGGGCACAACCCAAGGGTGTAGGGGGGGCGGTGCACAAGTATTGGTGGGCCCCTTTCGCCGGCTGGTGGGGTCGCGAAAACATTCCTGTCCACGTTTGGACCCCTTGTTTTTATGGCCCCGAGGCGATGGGGCCGTTTGACCCCCCGGGGCCGTAAATTCCGTTTGCGCGCGTCACGCACCCCAGAAG
>NZ_JBASXK010000082.1:0-21678 GCF_049276915.1 Aestuariivita sp.
GCTGCGGCCTCTTCAGCGGCGGCGGCAGCTTCTGCAGCGGCGGCCTCGGCTGCGGCTTTGGCTTCGGCTTCGGCTTTGGCCGCGGCTTCTTCTGCGGCTTGCGCAGCCGCCTGTGCTTCGGCCTCGGCTGTTTCGGCGGCACTTGGGGACGACGCGACCGGTTCAGGTGCAGATACCTCAACCGCCTCGCGGCCCGTGAACATGAAATACCCGCTCACAGCGATGGCTGCTGCGGCGACGACAAGTAACACGTTCCTCATTTGAAACACTCCCTCTTACATGAACTGCATGAGCCTTGACGACTCGAAGGGCAACCCATGGCAGCATCATCAGGGGCCTCAAAGGGGAATAATTCGGCGGATGGAACAATCAGCATCTATTGGCCGATTTGCGCCTTGAAAGGGCCTCGGGGCGCGTTTAACTTGCTGGCTCGGAATTATGTCAACAAATGAAGGAAGACAGACATCGCCCGCAGACCACACAATGCGCCGCCGCAACGCGATACCGGCCCGCGCGTCAATGATAAGATCCGCTCCAATGAAATCCGCCTGATTGGCGCCGAAGGTGAAAACGTCGGCGTCGTGACCCCGGATCGCGCCATGCAAATGGCAGAAGAGGCTGGACTGGACCTTGTGGAAATCTCGCCCAATGCCGTGCCACCCGTGTGCAAGATCATGGATTACGGCAAGTTCAAATACGAACAGCAAAAACGCGAGAGCGAGGCCCGCAAGAAACAAAAGATCATTGAAATCAAAGAGGTTAAGTTTCGCCCCAACACGGACGTTCATGACTATGAAGTCAAGATGCGTAACGTGTTCAAATTTCTTGAAAACGGCGACAAGGTGAAAGTCACCCTGCGCTTTCGGGGCCGCGAGATGGCCCACCAGAATCTTGGACGCGAGCTTCTGGAACGGGTGGCCGAAGATACCAAAGAGGTGGGCAAAGTCGAAAACATGCCCAAAATGGAAGGCCGCCAGATGATCATGCTGATTGGCCCCATGCCAAACAAAGGCTGACAGTCTCGCAAATCCGAACGGGGGCGCTGCTAAACCAGCGCCCTTTTTTGTTGCGCGCAGGCTGCAAGCGGCCTCGTGAACAAGACGATCCGGGCCAGCAGCTGCGCCGCCTTCCGACCTCTGCGCAGACGACGCCCGCGTCTTTGCCGTCCTGCCAGACGAAAACGGCCCGCGCAGTCAGCGCAGGCCGTTTGTGTTTCAATTGCCAGGCGGATCAGTGTGCCGCGGCAACCGCCCGCTTGGTCAGCGTCTTGATCAGGCTTGCACGGTAGGCCGGCGTGCCATGCAGATCGCCGATCATGCCGTCAGGCGACACCGTCAAGCCGTCCAGCGCGGAAGGCGAGAAATCCGCGCTCAGCGCGGCTTCGGCCTCGCTCCAGCGGAACACGCCCTCTTCCGAGGCTCCGGTGATCGCCACGCGCACGCCATCAGCGAATTTCGCGACAAACACACCCGTCAGCGCAAATCGCGAGGCCGGTTGAACGAATTTCTCGTAATGGGCCTTTTCCGGTATGGGAAAGCGCACCTCGACGATGATTTCACCCTCTTCCAGCGCCGTGGTGAACATGCCCTGGAAATAGTCATCCGCCGCGATCTCGCGCGTGTTGGTGACGATGGTGGCACCCGAGCCCAGCGCAGCCGCCGGATAGCAGGCCGCAGGGTCATTGTTGGCCAGTGAGCCGCCGATCGTGCCGCGATTGCGCACGGCCGGATCACCGATATGACTGGCCAGCGCGGCCAGCGCGGGATATTGCGCGCCCGCAGTCGTCGCGACCGTCACATGGGTCGTGGCCCCGCCAATGCTCAGCGCGCCATCATCACGTGTACACACGCCCTTCAGCTCGCCAATGCCGCTCAGCGACACCAATGTGGACGGAGCGTTCAGCCGTTGCTTCATCGCCGGTATCAGCGTCTGACCACCACCCAGCGGCTGGGCACCCTCAGCGCCAAGCGCTGCAACCGCTTCCGAGATGCTGCTCGGCTTTTGAAACTCGAAGTTATACATCTTTCATTCTCCTCCCCATTCAAAGCATCCATTGCTTCCTTGGGTTATAAAAATCTGTTGGGCGCGCGAGGGACGCAGTCCAATCTTCCCGAACCGATCGCGAAAACCGAAAGACCCTCGAACACACCCTCACCACTCAGCTGTTCATCGCCGTCCACACACGGGACGGAGACATCGGCATGTCGATATGCTTGACCGCATGCCCACCCGATTGCAGCGCATCAATCACCGCATTCACAACAGCGGGCGGTGACCCGATCGCTCCGGCTTCGCCACAGCCCTTCACGCCCAGAGGGTTATGCGTGCAGGGGGTCTGACTGGAATGGTCCACCGTGTAGAACGGCACATCATCGGCGCGGGGCATGGCGTAATCCATGTAAGATCCGCTCAGAAGCTGGCCGTTGTCGTCATAGACGCAGCCCTCAAGCAACGCCTGGCCGATTCCCTGACCAATGCCGCCGTGAACCTGCCCATCAACGATCATCGGGTTGATGATATTGCCGAAATCATCGGCTGCCGAAAACCGCTCGATCGTGACCTTTCCGGTTTCAGGGTCAACTTCGACCTCGCAGGCATAGGCACCAGCAGGATAGGTGAAGTTGGCCGGATCATAGAATGCTGTCTCTTCCAGCCCCGGTTCGATCTCTTCCAGCGGGAAGTTGTGAGGCACATAGGCCGTCAGTGTCACATCCCCCCAGGCCACCGATTTATCGGTGCCCACGACGCTGAACATGCCGTCCTTGAGCTCGATATCGGCTTCTGAGGCCTCCATCAGATGCGCGGCGATCTTCTTGGCCTTGTTGATGATCTTCTCGGTGGCCCGCACCATGGCCGAGCCGCAGACCGCCAGAGATCGCGATCCATAGGTCCCCATGCCGAACGGGATCTTGCTGGTATCACCATGCACGATCTCGATCATGCTTTCGTCAATACCGATCATCTCGGCCACCACCTGCGGGAACGCAGTCTCGTGGCCCTGACCGTGGGAATGCGCACCCACCATGACTGAAATCGACCCGGTCGCATTCACCCGTACGGTCGCCGCGTCATACAGACCGGCGCGCGCACCCAGCATGCCGACGATATTCGACGGGGCGATGCCGCATGCCTCGATATAGGAATTGATACCCAGACCGCGCAGTTTTCCGTTCTTCTCGCTTTGCGCACGGCGCGCGGCAAAGCCCGCAAGATCGGCAGCCACTTCCAGCTTGTCCATCGTGGCGTTGTAATCCCCGGTGTCATAAGTCAGCGCCACAGGCGTGTCATAGGGGAACTGCGTGATGAAATTCTGACGCCGCAGAGCAATCGGATCGACCCCCAATTCACGCGCGGCCATGTCGATGACCCGCTCGATCTGGAACGTCGCCTCGGGTCGCCCGGCTCCACGATAGGCATCCACCGGTACGGTCGAGGTAAAGACCGCCTTCACATTCACCTGAATGCAGGGCGTCTTGTAATTCCCCGCCATCAGCGTGCCATGCAGCCAGGTGGGCACCGAAGACGAAAACGTCGACAGATAGGCCCCCATATTGGCCAGCGTATTGGTGCGCAGCGCGGTAAAGTTGTTGTCCGCGTCCAGAGCCAGTTCGATCTTGGTGACGTGATCGCGCCCATGAGCGTCCGACATGAACGCCTCGGTCCGGCTGGCCGTCCATTTCACCGGACGGTTGCAGGCTTTCGCGGCGAAGGTGCAAAACGCCTCTTCGGCATAATGAAAGATCTTGGTGCCAAACCCGCCGCCCACATCCGGTGCCACGACCCGCACCTTGTGCTCGGGCAGACCCAGAACGAAGGCACACATCAAAAGCCGGATCACATGGGGGTTCTGCGATGTTGTATAAAGCGTGTAATCCTGCGTACCGCGGTTGTATTCCCCAACCGCAACCCGGGGTTCCATCGGGTTGGCCACCAGACGCTGGTTGGTCAGCTCAAGGGTGGTCACATGTGCCGCATCGGCAAACGCCTTGTCGATAACCGAGTCATCAGTTTCACCCAAAACCCAGTCATAGCAAAGGTTTGACGTCAGATCCTCATGCAGTTTCGGGGCATCCGGGCTCAAGGCAGCTTTCATATCGACAAGGGCCGGCAGCTCTTCAAGATCAAGCTCGATCGCCTCGGCCGCATCGCGCGCCTGCTCATAGGTATCCGCCACGACAGCCGCGATGGGATCACCCACATGGCGCACCTTGCCCTGCGCCAGAATCGGATGAGGCGGCTCCTGCATGGGCGCACCATGCCGGTCGGTGACCTGCCAGCCACACGGCAGACCGCCCACACCGGCAAAATCAGCACCGGTAAAGATCTTCACGACCCCCGGCATGGCCTCTGCAGCCGATGTATCCAGGCTCTTGATGCGCGCATGGGCAACATCCGAGCGCAGAAAATGCACATAGGCCTGCCCCGCCACGTTGATGTCATCCGTGTAATTCCCGGCTCCCGTCAGGAACCGCACATCTTCGCGCCGCTTGGGGCTGGCACCGATACCATGATCCTTTGGCATTTTATCTCCTCCCTGAGATGGCGAGTTTACCCGCCTCAATTCTGCGAAACACCAGCGCCAGAACCCCACCAACCGTTTCTTCTTGCTGAAAATACCGGCGGGGAGTTCGAGGGGCTGGCCCCTCAACTGAAACGCTTATTCCGCGGCGATCGCTCCGACATCCTGCCCGGATGCGGCCATGATCGCCTTGACGATGTTATGATACCCCGTGCAGCGGCATATGTTGCCTTCCAGATAGGCACGCACCTCGGCCTCGCTGGGCTTTGGGTTTTCCTTGAGCAACGCCGCTGCCGACATCACCATGCCGGGGGTGCAGAATCCGCATTGCAGACCGTGATGATCCTGAAATGCCTGCTGGATGACATTGAGCGAGCCATCCGCATTGGCCTGGCCTTCGATCGTGTCAACGGATGCGCCATCGGCTTCGGCGGCAAACATGGTGCAGGCCTTGACGGCTTCGCCGTTCACATGAACCACGCAGGCCCCGCATTGCGACGTGTCGCAGCCCACATGTGTTCCCGTCAGTCCAAGACTGTCGCGCAGAAATGAAGATAGAAGTGTACGGCCTTCCACGTCTCCGGACATGGCTTTACCGTTCACGGTCATCGAGACCTGAGGCATGGCTTCCTCCCAAAAGCTTTATGTTGATTGACCCGACTTAAGCATGCCGCTTGCGCATTGAGAACCGAAATCTGCACGCAACCGTCAGGAAATTGGATCACGATGCCTTTCGCCCGGAGCGCGGCTGCGGACGAGTAGGAATTTCCTTAAGCAAACCGCCCACTCCCATGGCCGCAATATCGCGCGACGTCACATCAATACCGCACACCACACGCGACAGCACCCAGTCAGCCCCGTTCAACGCAGGCGAGCGCGCGCAGCCCGGCAGCCCGATCACCGGACGCACGCCCTGACGCCCCAGAAACAGAAGGTTGCCCGGATCAACCGGCATGCCGAAGCGATCCACATGCCCCCCGGCCGCGCGCAAGGCTTCCGGAGCGACATCCGCGATATCCGACGTGGCTGATGCCGTAAGGATCAGCGCCACATCCCCCTCGATCGACGCAAGCGCCTGCCCCAGGGCAGCGACCTGATGAGGCACGATGCGGGTCTCGGCCATATCCATGCCCAGCGCCCGCACACGCTGTTCGATTGCGTGCCGCCCCTTGTCATTGGATGGCCCGCCCGGAACATCGGTGATGACCAGACCCGCGGTCTTCAGAACCGGCGGCGCCAGGCGCAGACTGTCGCGCGCCGCCTCTTGCGCCATGGCAACATCGCGCGCGGCAACGCCGTAGGAAATGATCTTGATCGTGGCCACCATGCCGCCGGGCTGCATCTGTTGCAGGGCCGGAACCGTGGCGATGGTGATCATCGGGTGCACGGCATTGAACGCCTCCAGCGCTGCCACATCCAGCACGACGACTCCGGCGCACCCGGCCAGAAAATTGATCCGGCCCGTAAAGGCCTCGCTCACCCTCAGATGCGCCGCCTCCGGATCCGGCACAAGGGCTTGGGCCAGCCGGCGCGCGGCCTCGTTCTCATGCAGATCATCCGCATCCAGCCGCGCAACGACGACATGCCCCAGCCCGGCCTGCGCCATCTGCGCAACATGACCCGCCTCGAGCATGAGCCCCTTGCGCAGACGTGTCTGCCCCAGCTTCAGCGAATGGGCCAGAACGGCCCCCTCGGCCTGCGCAATCGGGACGGGTCCGAACTTCATTCGGCCTTTCCTCTCAATACCGCCGTCATCTCGGCAAGGATCGAAACGGCGATCTCGGCAGGTCCCGCCGCTCCGATATCCAGACCCACAGGCCCATGAATACGCGCGATTTCCTGGGCCGAAAAGCCGGCCGCCGTCAACCGTTCCACGCGTTTTGCATGGGTACGGCCAGACCCAAGCGCACCGATATAGAACACATCTGCCCGCAATGCAGATTCAAGCGCGGGATCGTCCAGCTTGGGGTCATGGGTCAACAAGACCAGCGCGGTGCGCGCATCAAGCCCAAGAGCCGCCACCGCCTCATCAGGCCAGTCAAGGCGGATTTCTTCGCCCGGAAACCTGTCCGAACTGCCAAAGACTTCACGCGGATCGATCAAGACCGGATCATACCCTGCGATCCGGGCCATCGGCACCAGGGCCTGCGCGATATGCACCGCCCCCACGACGATCAGACGCAAGGGCGGGTTGTGAACCGCGACGAACAGCGCACTCCCCTCCTCGAACCCCGAGCGGTCCATGCGCATGCGCTGCTGATGACCCTCACGCACCAGACGCCGCGACCCGGTTTCGACATTCACCTCGTAAGCCACCGGATCGCGCGCCGCGCGCGCCGCTACCAGCTCCGTCAAAAGCGCCTCGGACATGACCGATCCGATCGGCTCGACCAGAACGCGGATGGTTCCTCCACAGGCCAGCCCCACGGCAAAGGCATCCTCATCGCTCACGCCGAATTCCAGCATTCGCGATGCGCCCTCCTCCAAAGCTTCAAGGGCCTCGACAATTACCGCGCCCTCGACACAGCCCCCCGAGACCGAACCTTCGATCTCGCCGTCACCGCTGATGGCAAGCTGCGCCCCCACACGGCGCGGCGCGCTGCCCCAAGTCTGCACAACCGTGGCAAGGGTCGCACCTTTGCCAGCGCGATACCACTCCAGGGCAACCTCGGGGCTTCTGTCAAAACGCTCCATATGATCCTCCAAGGACAGGTACGGTTCGACCTGCTCTTCTTCTTGCTTCAAATACCGGTCGCCGACGGCAAGCAAGCCAAAACAATGCGCCGCAGGCGCACAGTTTAATCACGCAGACCCACTGTGCAACCTCGCCATCATTCGTGCTTTTTCTCCCATATCATCGGGTCGCGATATCGCAAGCGCGAGCTCTTCCAGCGACGCGATGGAATGGCCCGCGCGAAAGCTGTCCACATGCGGCAACATGGCGGCAATCCCACGCGCCTTGGGCGCAAAACCATCCCAGCGCAACAGCGGGTTCAGCCAGATCAGACGGCGCGCGGAAAGGTGCAGGCGTTCCATCTCTTTGGCAAGCGGCTCGGGATCGTCCCGATCAAGCCCGTCAGTGATCAAAAGGACAACCGCGCCCTGCCCCAGAACGCGTCTCGACCAGTCGCGGTTGAAGCTATGAAGGCAATCGCCGATCCGTGTGCCGCCTTCCCAATCCTGCGCCTCGGCACCTGCGGATTTGAGCGCCGCATCCACGTCTCTCTGACCCATATGCCGCGTGATGTTGGTCAAACGCGTGCCAAAGGTGAACGCATGCACCTTGGCCCAGCCCGCGCCTTTGGTGTTCGCCACTGCATGCAGAAAATGCAACACCACCCGGCTATACTGGCTCATGGAGCCTGAAATGTCGCAAAGCACCACCAGATTCGGCCAGCGTGGTTTGGGCCGTTTCAACGCAAGGTCATAGATCTCGCCACCGCGCCGCATCGAGCTGCGCATGGTGCGCTGCCAATCGATCCGTTTCCCTTGCAAAGCCGCCTCGCCACGGCGTGACGCGATGGGTTTCACCGGCAGGCTGAGCCGGGCAATCATGCGTTTTGCCGCCGCCGTCTCGGATGTGCTCATCTGTTCGAAATCCAGCGAGCGCAGCCGTTCCTCGCCCGACATCGTCATCGAGGCATCAATCTCGACAGCCGACTCTTCGTCCGAGGCGTTTTCGTCGACCGGCGGTTCATCGCGCGCGACGCCGTCCAGAAGGGCTTCGGCGGCACGTTTTTCGGCCGCCTGCGCAATCCTGTCTTCCTGCACGCCGCGAATGGCCGGGATCATCATGGACATCATGTGTTCCAGATACCGCGGATCACGCCAATACAACCGGAACACCTGCCCGAACACCGCCCGGTGTTCCGGTCGGTTCACGAAACAGGCATGCAGCGTCCAGTAGAAATCCTGTTTCTGAGTGAAGCCTGTTGCCTCGACTGCACGGATCGCATCAATCACCCGCCCGGGCCCGATTGGCAGGCCTGCCTTGCGCAGCGCGCGCGCAAAATGGGTGATGTTGCGCACCAGTTTGGGATCGTCCGGAATCTCGAGGGGGATCTGTTCAACCATGTCGCGGTGCCAGGGCGATCGTGCCCCTGCATATCCGGCGGGCATCTGACGGCGGATGAGGGATGAGCCAATTCATCGGATCAGACCGGCTCCAACGAGGCTCTGGCCTCATCAAGCAGCCGTTTGGCCTCGGAGCCCTGCAGTTTCGCGATGTCATCCTGATACTTCAGAATCGCGCCCAGCGTGTCCGATATCACTTCGGGGCTCAGGTTGATTACGTCCAGCGCCAAAAGACATTTGGCCCAGTCGATAGTTTCCGCCACCCCCGGTTTCTTGAACAGATCCTCGGTCCGAAGAGCCTGCACGAAGGCCACGATCTCACGGCTGAGGCTTTCGGACGCTTCCGGGGCGCGCGCCGAGAGAATCTCGATCTCGCGGTCGAAATCAGGGTAATCCACCCAATGATAGAGGCAGCGCCGCTTGAGAGCGTCATGCACTTCGCGGGTTCTGTTCGAGGTCAGAATGACGATGGGTGCTTCGGGAGCCACGATCGTGCCCAGTTCGGGAATCGTGACCTGATAATCCGAAAGCGCCTCGAGCAGGAACGCCTCGAATGGCTCATCCGTGCGGTCCAGTTCGTCAATCAGCAGGACAGGCGCGCCATTGGCGTCTGGGCGCATGGCCTGCAACAAGGGGCGCTCGATCAGGTAATCGGGGCCAAACAGTTCATCCTGAAGCGTCTCGCGGTCAGCCCCGCCTGCCGCTTCTGCGGTGCGGATTGCCACCATCTGAGCTGGAAAGTTCCATTCATAGACCGCACTGGAGGCATCCAATCCCTCATAGCATTGCAGACGGATCAGGCGGCGTCCGAGGGCTGCCGAAATGGCTTTGGCTATCTCGGTCTTGCCGACACCGGCCTCGCCTTCCAGAAACAAGGGGCGTCCCAGCTTGAGCGACAGGAAAACCACCGTTGCCAATCCGCGCCCGCAGACATAGCCCTGCCCACCCAGCACCTTTTGCACGTCGTCAATGGATGTCGGTAGCGCCATGTCGTTCCTCCTTGCGTGGCATGTACAAGGACACGGGTGTCTGGTGGCGTCAAGCGGGCCGCAAAAGGAACCGCTGGATCATTCCTTGTCGCCCGCATTGACGCACCCCTCGTGAGGTGGCATGATTCCTTAAAGAAAATAAAGGTATCTGCCGCAAAGGCAGTTTAACGAGCAGGCAAGAGTATGACCGGCCATTCCATGACGGACGAGGCGCAAACGTGCGCATAACGGCCGTAACATGTGTCAAGAACGAAGGGCCGTTCCTTTTGGAATGGATCGCGTTCAACCGTGTGTTGGGTGTGACGGATTTCCTGTTTTACTCTAACGATTGCTCGGATGCGACTGACAGGCTTCTGGATGCGCTGGCGCAAGAGGGCTGGCTGACCCACCTGCCCAACCCCGCCGAAGGGCGCAACTATCAGATGGAGGCATTGAAGGATGCCGCCAATCATCCCGTGGTCAGCGAAGCGGACTGGGTCTGGATCGCGGATGTGGATGAGTTTCTGAATATCCATGTCGGTGATCACACCATTCCTGCCCTGATCGAGGCCTGCGGCGATCCTCAGGCGATTTCGGTGACATTCCAGTTCTTTGCCAATAGCGACATAGACGCATTTGTGGATGAACCGGTGATTTCCCAATTCACGCGCAGCCACAATCCCGACCTGTGGTGCGGTGAAACAGCGATCGAAGTCAAATCTCTGGTAAGAAACGATTTTCCCTTGCAGTACTACGGTGCGCACCGCCCGTTTTTCCGCAAGAAACTGCCCGAGAAAAAGCGCCCGTCATGGACGGATGGATCGGGGCGCGCGGTCCAGCATCGCTTTCTTGTGGCTGCCAACCCGCGACGGATCCGCAAGTTTCCGGCCCTTGGTGCACGTCAGTTTGCAACGCTCAACCACTATGCGCTGCGCTCTCTGGACAGTTATCTGGTCAAGAACGACCGTGGTGACGTGAACCGCGAACACCGCCATTTCGACGATACATACTGGCGTGAGCGCAATGATCCGGCCTGGGAAGACCTGTCGATACAACGATACCTGCCAGCCCTGCGCCGCGAAATCGACACCCTGAAGGCCATGCCGGGTGTCAGGGATCTGCATGAGGAGGCGGTTGCGCTGCATTGCGCCAAACGCGACGCCCTGCTTGAGCAACCAGCCTATCGCGAGATGCGCGCGCAGCTCAAGGCTGCTTCAAAGCTTCCGCCTCAGGAAGAAGAGATGCTCAGAGAGCTGGGGCTCGCATAATGAGTTTGAAACTGATCAATCTGGGCCTGCCCAAATGAGGCACGTCTATCCGCAATGACGGGCCCTATGATCAACGCGGCATCCAGTTCACGGCATTGAAAGCGGCCCAGAAACTCAAGCCGGTGAAACACGCAGATTGGATCCTGCCGCTGGACGTCGACGAGTTCGTGAACATACAGGTTGGCGACCGCACCCTGCCGGCATTGCTCAACGCCCTGCCCGACGCCACCGCCATCACTCTGACCTGGCGGCTGTTCGGCAACTCGGACCAGGTGCGCTTTGCCGACCGCCCCGTCACCGACAGGTTCATCAAGGCCGCGCCATTGGACATGCCCTGGCCCTGGCGCGCGGCGATGTTCAAGACACTTTATCGCAATGACGGGACATATCGGAAACTGGGCGTCCACCGACCGCGCGATCCTGACCCCGACAAGCTGCATCAGGCGCGCTGGTTTGACGGCGAAGGGCGCGAACTGGATGAGCAATTCCGCACGCGCCGGATATTTTCCAATTACGGGCAGTCAAACCATGCGCTGGTACAACTCAACCACTATGCGATCGGCGCGATGGAAAGTTTTGTGCTCAAGGCCGATCGCGGGCGCGCCGTGCATTCCGATCACATGCTGGATGTCGATTACTGGGTTGAGCGTAACTTCAACACCGAGACCGATACCTCGATCCACGCCATGGCCCAGACCAGCCACCCGATCCTCAACAGCCTCAAATCCGACACTGAACTGGGCAAGCTGCATGATGGCGCCGTGCGCTGGCGCCAGGAGCGATTTGAAGCCCTCATGCTGGATGAGCCATTCCGAGCCCTGTTTGCGCGGCTGATGATGACGCCGCCCTCTCGCCCCATCGCACCGATGACTGCGCGCATCCTGATGAACTACGCCAACAGGGGCCGCGCGCTGAAGGCGGATAACTAGCCCCCTGCAGGCTGCACCAAACCGGCCTGAATTTTTCTCAATTTCGCCCCATTGCGGCACTAGCGTTTATTCCAATCGACGTTCCATCAGAGAACGGCGCTTTGAGGATGTACTTATGCAGGACGTGCCAAACATTCTGGACCAGTCGCTGGCAGGCCTTGACAAAAAAGCCTGGAAAGATGCGCTCGCCAATGTGGCGATGGAATGCGGCATGTTCCAGCCTCTGGGCGACAAGCACTTTGCAACCTTCGTCGAAGAAAAGAACACCCTGCTCGTCACCTTCGAGACGGTAGACGGCATTCGCACGCTGTCCGAAACCGCGCAGCCCATGGGATTCGACATGATCCGCGCATTGGGATGGTCGCATCTGTGAATCATCTCGGATGGAGATACCTGGTTTCGGGATCCGATGATCTATGGCTTTTTCGACCGTTTGATCGATGACGGGTTTTTCGAGGGGTTTGACAAGGTTGTCTTCTATGGTGCCGGCCCCTGCGGCTATGCGGCTGCGGCATTTTCTGTTGCCTCCCCCGGTTCGACCGTGATCGCGATCCAGCCCCAGGCCACTCTCGACCCCCGCATGACCGAATGGGATGATCGCTTTACCGAAATGCGGCGCGTCGATTTCAATGATCGCTATGGCTATGCGCCCGACATGCTGGATGCGGCCGAACAGGCATTCGTGCTTTATGATCCACGCCAGACCCTGGACGCGATGCATGCCGCCCTTTTCCGGCGCAAGAATGTCACCCGCCTGCGGCTGCCCTTCATGGGCGCAGCACTGCAAACCGCCCTCATTCAGATGCAGCTGATCTACCGTCTCATTTCTCTGGCAGGTCAAGGCAAGCTGACAGAACTGGCATTTTACAAGATTTACCGCGCCCGGCGTGACTATCGCCCTTACTTGCGCAACCTGATGAACGAATTCGATCGCAGCGGCCGGGACGAGTTCAACAGGATTTTGTGCAAGAATGTCACCTCACGCATGGCGGCACCTCGGTTCCGTCATCGCCTTGTACGGATGGAAAAAGCCGCTGCCAAAAAAGCCGCCGGCGAAAACCTGTCAGAGTGATCCAGATCTTTTCTGTGCCGCACGGCTGTGCTAGCGCAGGGACATGTCTGATACCCTGACCCTCCGCCGCCCGGATGACTGGCACCTGCACCTGCGCGATGGCGCTATGCTTGCCGGTGTGCTTCCTGAAACAGCCCGTCATTTTGCACGCGCAATCATCATGCCCAACCTTGTCCCGCCAGTGGTCAGGGGCTCGGATGCCGCGGCCTACCGCGAGCGTATTCTTGCGGCCCTGCCCGATGATATGTCCTTCGAACCCCTGATGACGCTGTATCTGACCGAGGACACGGATCCCGATGATGTGGCGGCAAGCCATGCCAGTGGTCTGATAAAGGCGATCAAGCTTTATCCGGCGGGGGCGACGACGAACTCGGCCTCGGGGGTGCGGAACTTTGATCATGTCCGCCCTGTTCTTGAGCGTATGGCCGACATCGGCCTGCCCCTGTGCGTGCATGGAGAGGTGACCGACAGCGATATCGACATCTTTGATCGCGAGGCCGTTTTCATTGACCGCATCCTGGACCCGATCCGACGCAAGACACCGGGCCTGCGTGTGGTGATGGAACATATAACAACGCAAGAGGGCGTCGCTTATGCCGGCAGTGGCGGTGATGATCTTGGTGCCACGATCACCACCCATCATCTGGTGATCAACCGCAATGACATCCTGGTCGGAGGGATCAAGCCGCATTACTACTGCCTGCCCGTGGCCAAACGCGAGGAACACCGCCTTGCTTTGCGCGCCGCCGCGACATCAGGTGATCCGACCTATTTCCTGGGCACCGATAGTGCGCCCCATGTGGATGCGCTCAAGGAACATGCCTGCGGCTGCGCGGGATGTTTCACGGCGACCAACACCATGTCCATCCTTGCAGAGGTATTCGAGCAGGACGGCGCGCTGGACAAGCTTGAGCGTTTTGCATCCCTGCATGGCCCGCGGTTTTATGGCCTGCCCGTCAATGACGAAACCATGGTGCTGACCAAGGGCGATCCCGTGGTCTATCCCGAAAAGCTCGACACCGGCGATGGGCCCGTCACAGTTTTTGACCCCAAGATGCCGCTCCACTGGCGCGTTTCCTGACCCCAAATCGCCACAGGCTGACAGAAAGATATCCAGACATGATCCCCTCCTCCTATCCCTCCGCCGAAGAGATCGCACGCCTGACAGCGCGCATGCTGCTGGAAATCCAGGCCGTGCATCTGAATGCGGATGAACCCTTTACGCTGGCATCCGGTTTGCCATCGCCCACCTATATCGATTGCCGCAAGCTGATCTCATTTCCGCGCATCCGCTCGACACTGATGGATTTCCTGACCGTGACAGTCATGCGCAATGCCGGGTTCGAGGCGTTTGACAACATTGCCGGCGGAGAAACCGCTGGCATCCCGTTTGGTGCATTGGTGGCCGAACGTATGGGCCTGCCCATGACCTATGTGCGCAAGAAACCCAAAGGCTATGGCCGCAACGCCCGTATCGAAGGCGTCATGACAGAAGGCCAGCGCGTGTTGCTGGTCGAGGATCTGACCACCGATGGTGGCTCAAAACTATCCTTTGTGGATGCGATCCGCGAAACCGGCGCAAGCTGCGCACATACGGCGGTGATCTTCTACTATGGTATTTTTCCCGACACGGAACAAAAGCTGGGCGATCATGGAATCACCCTGCATCACCTGTGCACGTGGTGGGACGTGCTGGCGGCCGCCAAAGAATCAGGAGCCTTCACGACACAGACCCTGAGCGAGGTCGAAGCCTTTCTCAACGCCCCCCGTGCCTGGCAAGACGCGCGGAAAAACGCCTGACCCGAAGAAAACCTGTTCTGCGCAATTTGACAGAACACCCATCTACTGCCACCCTATGTGGTAGCAACGCGCCCAGTTCGGGGCACATTCTGTGGTCAGGCGAGAGACTCACAACCTATCCACAGAAACATACAATTTGCCTGAGCCGCGCTCATCACGCTAGGACCGCGCCTTGAGGGTATTGTGGGGACAATCATGAACGAGATCGCGAATATCGACGCGGCGCGGCTTCAGGCCGAGGGAGAAACGGCAAGCATGCCACATTCGATCGAGGCCGAGCAGCAGTTGCTGGGCGCGATCCTGACCAACAACGATATCTACGACCGCATTGCGTCCATTGTTCAGCCGGAACATTTTTACGATCCCGTTCACGCCCGAATCTATGAAATCGCCAAAAGCCGCATTGCCAAGAATGCGCTGGCGTCGCCCGTTACACTCAAGGCCTTTCTCGAAGATGACGAGGGTTTGAAGGAACTTGGCGGACCGGCCTATCTGGCGCGGCTTGCCGGGGCCGCGATCAGTGCCTTTGCGGTGCGAGATTACGCGCAGATGATCTATGACTTTGCGATCCGGCGCGAACTGATTGGTCTGGGGCGCGAGATTGCCGACAAAGCCGCCCGCGTCGAAGTCACATCAGAGCCCCGCGAGCAGATCGTCGAGGCCGAGCAGAAGCTTTACAAACTCAGCGAGCAGGGCCAGACGGAGAGCGGTTTTCAAAGCTTTCTCAAGGCTGTAACGGACGCAGTTAACGTTGCAAATGCCGCCTATCAGCGTGAAGGCGGCCTGGCAGGCATTTCCACCGGGCTGGTGGATATGGACAAGAAACTGGGCGGGTTGCACCGCTCGGACCTTTTGATTCTGGCCGGTCGCCCGTCGATGGGCAAGACGTCCCTGGCCACAAACATCGCGTTCAACATCGCCAAAGCCTATAAACGCGGCATGACCCATGAAGGTGTCGAAGGTGCCGTCGATGGCGGTGTCGTTGGCTTTTATTCCCTAGAGATGAGTGCCGAGCAGCTCGCCGCGCGGATTCTGTCAGAAGCATCTGAAGTGCCATCCGAACAGATCCGTCGCGGCGATATGACCGAGGCCGAATTCCGCCGCTTTGTCGAAGCCGCCAAAGACCTGGAAGCCTGCCCGCTGTTCATCGACGACACGCCTGCCCTGCCCATCAGTCAACTGGCGGCGCGTGCCCGTCGACTGAAACGCACCCACGGTCTGGACGTTCTGATCGTCGATTACCTTCAGCTGGTGCGCCCGGCCACGGCCAAGGACAGCCGGGTGAATGAAGTCTCGGAAATCACCCAAGGCCTCAAGGCAATCGCCAAGGAACTCGATATTCCGGTGATCGCGCTGTCGCAGCTGTCCCGGCAGGTCGAAAGCCGCGAGGACAAACGCCCGCAACTTAGCGATCTGCGCGAATCCGGCTCGATCGAACAGGACGCCGATGTGGTGATGTTCGTGTTTCGCGAGGAATACTATGCCGAGCGCGAAAAGCCTTCCGATGACAGGCTGGAAGAAATGGCAGCCTGGCAGGAACGCATGGACCGCCTGCATGGCAAAGCCGAAATCGTCATCGGCAAGCAACGACACGGGCCCATCGGCACAGTGGAACTGAGTTTTGAGGGGCGCTTCACCCGATTTGGCAACCTCATCAAGCCCTGGCAGCAAGGCGAAGATCAGGGATTTTGAACACCATGCACATTCACGATTTCATGGCCGCCTACAAACGCGTCTGGGAACATCAGGACAGCGATGGGTTTGCAGCACTTTTCACGCCCGACGGGCAATATTGGAACACGCCCTTTCAGGTACAAGACAGCACCACGGCGCGC
The DNA here is from genome assembly GCF_049276915.1 of Aestuariivita sp. Classification (NCBI taxonomy): domain Bacteria; kingdom Pseudomonadati; phylum Pseudomonadota; class Alphaproteobacteria; order Rhodobacterales; family Paracoccaceae; genus Aestuariivita; species Aestuariivita sp. The sequence continues at coordinate 16,466 of NZ_JBASXK010000082.1, forward strand.
GCCGCCTATTGGGACCGCATCAAGCTTCAGGCCGATATATCTCTTCAATACAATGTCTTGGGCGAAACGGCACGGGGCGGTTTTGCCCAGTGGCATGTCGAGTACCAGGTCGCTTCAGAAGAGCTGTTTGCAATCTGGGCCAAATCCACTGGCACCGGACTGCCGGATCGCACACCCGGCGATCCGCTGCCCTATATGGTGCTGGACGGAACGCTGCTGGCCGAGTTCAACGCGGACGGTCTGGCCACTGTCGTGCGAATCTGGTGGCATTCGACACCAAAAGCTTGAAGATCCTGCCCGGTTCCTGAGCATGCCGGGCGCGCCGCGAAAGACACTTGTCGCGACTGACCGCAAAGTGAATGGACAGAGCCGCCGCAAGGCCGCAATCTGAGCCCATGCGATGGTTGATCCTGTTCCTGTTGTTCCCGCTGCACGCCCTGGCCGAAGAGCGTCTCGAGGTCGATGTCGAGCTCTTTCTGGCCGTTGATCTGTCGCGTTCCATGTCGCCTGACGAGATCGAAATCCAGCGGCGCGGCTATGCCGAGGCCCTGTCCAGCGACGAGGTCTGGGGCGCGATCAACAACGGGCTGATCGGGCGCATCGCGATTACCTATGTCGAATGGGCCGGTGAATACGCCCATCGCGTGGTTGTGCCCTGGACCCTGATCCAGACACGCGACGATGCGAGAACGATCGCGCAGACAATCCGGACCACGGCTTCGGACGGCATGCAGCGCACCTCCATATCCGGCGCACTGCTCTATGCTGCCGACAGTATCGAGGCCAATGCTTTCAATGGCTTGCGCCGCGTGATCGACATTTCCGGTGATGGGCCAAACAATCAGGGACGCCCGGTGTTGCGCGCCCGGGATGCGGTTCTTGCCAAGGGCATCATCATCAACGGCCTGCCTTTGATGACGCAAGATACCCTGAGCCGGATATGGGATCTGCCGGACCTGGATGAATACTTTCGCCGCTGCGTGATCGGCGGCCCCGGTGCCTTCGTGATCCCCGTCTATGACTGGTCGCAGTTTGCCGACGCGATAAAGCGCAAGCTGGTACTGGAAATCTCCAGCCTGCCCGAGCAGGTAATCCCCGTGCAACTGCGTCAGCTGCCCCCCTATGACTGCCTCATCGGCGAGAAAACATGGGAACGCAATCGCCCGCTTTTCGACCTGCCCTGAGCACGGCACTTCCCCTTGACCTTGGTGCCTGCGCAGACCATGAACCGGCTATGGGATCTGCTCGTTTGTCCATAAATCACTCTGCCATCGCGGCCAACTGGCGCGCGCTGGCTGCGCTGTCGCAAGGCGAAACCGCTGCGGTCGTCAAGGCCGACGGCTATGGTCTCGGGGCGGCTGCCGTTGCCCGCACCCTTGCGCGCGAGGGCGTGCGCAGCTTTTTCGTGGCTGTCGCCGAAGAAGGCGCGGCCGTGCGCGCCGCATTGGGCCCCGAACCGCGCATCAGCGTCTTTTCCGGACATATGGAGGGCGACACGGACATGCTGCGTGCCCATCGCCTGACGCCGATGCTGAATAGCGTCGATCAGATGCTGCGTCATGTCGAAGCCCTGCCCGGACATCCCTTCGGCATCCAGCTTGATACCGGCATGAACAGGCTGGGCATGGAGCCCTCGGAATGGGCCGCGCTCCGCGACATCGCTCTTGAGCAGAACCCGGTTCTGATCATGTCTCACCTGGCCTGCGCCGATGATCCGGACCATCCGATGAATGCCCATCAGCTGGAAAACTTCCGCGCCATGACCGACGGGATCAATGTGCCCCGGTCTCTGGCCGCAACCGGAGGCATCCTGCTTGGGCCAGAGTATCATTTTGGCCTTACCCGCCCCGGCATCGGCCTTTATGGCGGCATGCCCTTTGAAGACGCCGAAACGGTGGTCAAACTTGAGGCTCCAGTCATCCAGATTCGCGACGTCGCGCCGGGAGAAACCGTTGGCTATGCCAACAGCTGGACCGCCCAACGTCCCAGCCGGATCGCCACGATCTCGGCAGGCTATGCCGACGGCCTGATCCGCGCCATGGGCCCGCGGGCGCTGGTCTACGCGGGAACCCGCCCCTGCGCCGTGGTGGGTCGTGTCTCGATGGATCTGATCACGGTCGATATCACCGACCTCGACACCGCGCCCGAGATGCTGACGCTGCTCAATGACCAGCAAACCGTGGATGACCTTGCCGAAGCTGCCGGCACGATCGGCTATGAAATCCTGACCTCCCTTGGAACGCGCTACAAGCGAGTCATCCTGGGATGAGCCTGCTGTCTCCTCTCGGCGCTTTGGGTCGCCTTGTTCTGGATGTGCTGGCCGCCATTGGCCGGGTGACGCTGTTTGCCCTGCTGACCATTCGCCATATGCTGACGCCGCCGTTCTATCCACGAGAACTCGGGCATGCGCTAGTTCAGATCGGCTGGCTGTCTCTGCCCGTCGTCGGTCTTACCGCGCTCTTTACCGGCGGCGCATTGGCGCTGCAGATTTATGCCGGGGGTGCACGCTTCAACGCAGAAGCCGTCGTCCCCCAGATCGTCGCCATCGGCATGGTTCGCGAACTTGGGCCGGTTCTGGTCGGGCTGATGATTGCCGCACGCGTCACCTCATCCGTCGCGGCCGAGATCGCGACGATGAAAGTCACCGAACAGATCGATGCTCTTGTGACGCTCTCGACCCATCCAATGAAATATCTGACTGCACCGCGCGTTCTTGCTGCATTGATCACCGTGCCGGTTCTGGTCGGCATTGGCGACATCATCGGCATTTTCGGCGGCTACGCTGTCGCCACGCATAATCTTGGGTTCAACCCGGCTGCCTATCTCAAGAACACCGTCGATTTCCTTGAAACGCGCGACATCATCTCAAGCCTGATCAAAGGCTGCGTGTTCGGCGGAATAGCTGCCCTCATGGGATGCTATTATGGCATGAATTCAGGTCGCGGCGCACAGGGCGTGGGACGTGCCACGAAAGGCTCGGTCGAAGCGGCGGCGGTGTTGATCCTTGCGGCCAACTTCCTGCTCACGGGGGTATTTTTCTCGGTATGATCAGCATGCAATCCGTCCATAAGGCCTTTGGCGAGAACCGCGTGTTGCAGGGCATGGATCTCGAGATCGCCAAAGGCACGTCCATGGTGATCATCGGAGGCTCGGGAACCGGGAAATCGGTGGCGCTGAAATGTATCCTTGGCCTGATCAGCCCGGATCAGGGCAAGATCCTGGTGGACGGTCAGGACGCCACCAAAGGCGACCGTGATGCCTTTCTGGCCCGCTTTGGCATGCTGTTTCAGGGCGGAGCCCTGTTTGACAGCCTGCCGGTGTGGCAAAACGTGGCGTTTCGCCTGCTGCGCGGATCTCTCAAACGCCCCATTGAGGAAGCTCGCGAGATCGCCGTCGAAAAACTCCGCCGCGTCGGATTGAAACCCGATGTGGCCGACCGGTTGCCCGGCGAACTCTCCGGCGGCATGCAAAAGCGCGTAGGCCTCGCACGCGCCATCGCCGCCGAGCCCGAGATCATCTTCTTTGACGAACCCACCACCGGGCTGGATCCGATCATGTCCGGCGTGATCAATGATCTGATCCGCGAAATCGTGGTCGAGATGGGGGCCACGGCCATGACCATCACCCATGACATGACCTCGGTGCGCGCGATTGCCGACAACGTGGCCATGCTGCATGACGGCGTGATCCAGTGGACCGGACCCGTGGCGCAGATGGACACATCGGGCGATCCCTATCTGGATCAGTTCATCCATGGCCGCGCCGAAGGCCCTATCGAAGCCGTACGCTGAGGACCCTGTCGGATGTTCATCACCGGACTGATCGGCGCCGTCATCGGCTTCGCGCTCGGGTTCACGCTGTGCTTTGTCATAAACCTTCTGCGCTATGGACCGGACGACCCGCCCTGGCCTTATGACGAATTTCTGTACGAAGCGATCGTGATCGTCTGCGGCATCATCGGCTCGATCACGGCGCTTTTGCTCGAAGACAGACTTCTGTCGCTGTTGTGACGCCAGACCCATTGGCGCGCCGCGCGCCTTCAGGGCAAACCCTGCTTGACCTGGCGCGGAAAAAACCGCCCCTTGCAGATATGCTCAAGCTTATCACACTCGCCCTGCTCGTGCTCTACCCGATCGCATGGTTTGCACCGCTCATGCGCGCCGGTCTGCTGCCGCTCTTCGGACTGGAGGAAATCTCGGTCATCACCGGCTTGCAGTCCCTGTGGCACACCGATGTGATCCTGGCGCTGATCGTGACGCTCTTTGCCCTCTTCGCACCTTACCTGAAAACCATCGGACTGGCGCTGGTGCAATGGGATCTGCTCCCGCCCCGCCTGTTGCCCGCAGTTCATGTGATGGGCAAGATGGCCATGGCGGATATCTTCCTGATCGCTCTTTACATCACGCTTGCCAAGGGAATCGGAGTCGGACGTATCGAAACCGCCTGGGGCCTTTATCTCTTTACCGGCTGCATCCTCGCCGGTCTGGTCCTGGGCCACCTGACCGAGCGACGGCTGCGACATTGATGTCCGAGGCGAAACAATCAATCCCAAATCCCAGTATTGGCTCCAAAGCGGAAATCAACTCCCGTACAATCCATTTTCCTTTGTAAATGAAGATGTTCGCGGCATAAACTTGCCCTGTCGCGTTCGGTTTGTTCAACGCGCTGGGGGATGTCATGAGTGAAACCATACGCGCGACCTGGCTGGTCGCAACTTACCTTTTACAACGTATCGCCATTACAATCATCGCAATCGCCGCGCTGGCTCTGGCTGGATACACCCTCGCCTGCGCCATCGGCGCGGCCCCCTGGCTGAGCCTTGATCTGCGCTTTGGCAATTACCTGCTACCCGAGGCCGGCGTGATCGTGCAAAGCACGCTCAGTGTCGTCATGCTGACGCTGTTGTTCTACCTGCCCAGCCATGCGCGCATGATGGCGCTCGAAACCTCGCATCGCTCTTTTCACATGAACATGCGCGATGTGGCGCGCGCCTATTCCGCAGCGCACAAGGCCGACCGTGAAGGCGTCTTCACCCTGTCGTCGGAATTTGATTCGATCCGCGACCGGATTGCCTTCCTGCGCGCCCATCCCGATCTTGACGCGATGGAGGCCGAAGTCATGGAACTCGCCGCCCAGATGAGCCATGTCTCGCGCGAACTGGCCCGCACCTATTCGGACAACAACGTCTCGCGCGCACGCGATTTCCTGATCCA
>NZ_JBASXK010000083.1:0-7809 GCF_049276915.1 Aestuariivita sp.
CGACCACACACGCCGCTCGGGGTGGAAAAAGCTTGTTCAGAGGGCAGATTCAGGCAACTTTGACATCGGACGGCAGGCCACTTGGGGAATGTCGGTTGAACTGATTACGGGAGGTGTATTAAAGAAAGCGCGGGTCATTGATGCACCTTGTCCCCACCTCAAATTGATACAGCGGGCGCTTCTTGACAAACTTATCAGTCATGTGATGCCTCATGATGCTGCTATGGCATTCGTTCGCGGGCGATCAATCGCTTTAAACGCCCGCCGTCATCATGGCGCCTCACATCTTTTCGCAACGGACATTCGGTCGTTTTTCCATTCCGTCAAATCGGCACATGTCGAAGAAATGCTTAGATTACGCTTCCCGCACTTTTCGCAAGCCTTCTGCAAGGAAATAGTTGGCCTTGTTACGAGTGATGGGCAGCTGCCGCAGGGCGCTCCAACCAGCCCGCACATCGCCAACCTTGTTATGTTCGGGTTCGACGAACTTTGCCAAGAGGCTGCTGATCAAGTCAATGCGGTCTATACTCGTTATGCTGATGACATAAGCATTTCATCCAAGGATGCTGCTTCCCTCCGCAGCATGGAGAACGTTGTACTAATGGGGCTTGGCGCGTTCGACATGGAGATTCATTCGGGAAAAACGCGGCACCTCGGCCCTCGCCAAACAAAGCTGGTTACGGGTTTAGATATCGGAGGTTCTCGCATTCGTCCTACCCGTGCTTTTCGGAAAAAGACGGCGGCTCTGGTGAGGATGGTCGAGAAATACCCAGGAAAGATGGAACGCCACCGAGATACGATCCGCGGATATTTGTCGTTCTGGTATGATGTTGACTGCGCAGATCTACAGCTCGCGAGCCTTTTGGAGAAAATGGGTCGTCCAAATTGGGCAGCGAAGGTACGAGAGGCGGCCGAGGAAAGAAATCTGGAAGCCTTGAGAAATTCGGCGGAACCGTCACCCAAAAAGGACGGTCCTGATGGCATAAATCGGCCGTATGAGATACCCCATCCTTACAATAGGGCCGCGGCGAGGATTTTCACAGGCAAGAACAGGCGGTGGACGACCCCGCCAAAGAATAGTTAGGCCATGGCAATAACGGATTTACATTTGAGGATGTTGATCAAAGGAAACCGCGCCAAAGGCAACCAGTGTAAACAAGCGGACGCAGTCCGTAGACACATCATCAAGGCCGGCCAATAGACCGACAGCTTGCCCTTGGCGCTTGTGCAATCGCTATAGTGAACGAGGGAATGGTTCAAGTAGTGTCAGGTTTGAGGCATCAAATCAAAACGGTCATTGGGACATTTTTAGCGAAATGTCCTTTTGTCCGCACACTTCCCATTCGCGGCCGGCTCGATTTTGCACCTGCAGCGAACGGCTGGTCTGACCGGCCGCACCGCAGCATCGAGACAGTGGGTCGGATGTCTCTTATGGGCCGATAGTCACCCAAAACCCACCAGCTGACGAAAGCGCCCCCCGGTCCAAACTCAGCGCCCTGAAACTGTCCCCATCCCACAGACCCCTGTCTCCAGCCGGAGTCGGGCCACGGGGCAGGGCCATGCCAGCCCCGCGCTGGGCGCGCCTATGTACAGCCCCCGCGCGGGCTGCGCGCGTATGTACGGGATGTGTACAGGATGTGTACGCAAATCATACAGCGGTGGTCAGAGGCCCAGTTTTGCGCTCACCAGCTGGTTGACGGCCGCCGGATTCGCCTTGCCTCCGGTGGCTTTCATCACCTGTCCGACGAACCATCCCGCCAGTTTGGGATTGGCCCTGGCCTTCTCGACCTGGGCGGGATTGTCCGCGATCACCTGGTCCACGGCCGCTTCGATCGCACCTGTGTCCGTGACCTGTTTCATGCCTCTTTGTTCAACGATTTCAGAGGGTTCTCCGCCTTCTGTATAGACGATTTCGAACAGGTCCTTGGCGATTTTTCCGCTGATATCCCCCGAGGTGATCAGGTCCACGATCCCGCCCAGCTGTGCCGGGGTCACCGGGCTGTCCTCGATCGCGTGGTCTTCTTTCTTGAGCCGTCCGAACAGCTCGTTGATGACCCAGTTGGCCGCCATCTTGCCATCCCGCCCCGCCGCGACCGCCTCAAAGTAAGCCGCCGCCGAAACCTCCGCCGTCAGCACCGAAGCGTCGTAATCCGTAAGCGAGAAGTCCTTGATAAAGCGCGATTTTTTCTCATCCGGCAGTTCGGGCAACGACGCCCGGATATCGTCCACCCACCCCTGCTCGATCTCCAGCGGCAACAAATCCGGATCCGGAAAATACCGGTAATCATGCGCCTCCTCCTTCGACCGCATCGACCGCGTCTCGCCCTTGTCCGGATCGTAAAGCCGCGTCTCCTGTTCGACCGCACCGCCGGCTTCGACAATGGCGATCTGGCGTTTGGCCTCGACCTCGATGGCTTGCTGGATGAACCGCATTGAGTTCATGTTCTTGATCTCACAGCGCGTGCCCAGATGGGAAAAATCCTGTGTTTCCTGATACTTCTCATATTGGCCGGGCAGGCAGATCGACACGTTCACATCCGCACGCATGCTGCCGTTCTGCATGTTTCCGTCGCAGGTTCCCAGATAGAGCAGGATCTGGCGCAGCTTGGTCAGATAGGCCGCGGCCTCTTCGGGACCGCGGATATCGGGACGGCTGACGATCTCCATCAGCGCCACGCCTGTGCGGTTGAGATCCACGAAGGACATGTTGGGATCCATGTCGTGGATGGATTTTCCCGCATCCTGTTCCAGGTGAATTCGCTCGATCCGCACCTTGCGCGCGATCCCTTCTCCCATCTCGACCAGCACTTCGCCTTCGCCCACGATGGGGTGGTAAAGCTGGGAAATCTGATAGCCCTGCGGCAGGTCAGGATAGAAATAATTCTTGCGATCAAAGGCACTTACAAGGTTTATCTCGGCCTTGAGGCCCAGCCCGGTGCGCACCGCTTGTTCCACGCAGAATTCGTTGATGACCGGCAACATGCCCGGCATGGCCGCATCCACAAAGGCCACGTTCGAGTTCGGTTCGGCCCCGAATTGCGTTGACGCCCCCGAGAACAGCTTGGCCTTGGAGGAGACCTGCGCATGCACTTCCATCCCGATCACAAGCTCCCAATCGTGCTTGGCTCCGGCAATGGTTTTTACCTTGGGTGTCTCATAAGTCAGATCCAGCATCAGGTCGGCCTCTCTCGCGCAGCTTTGATCTGCGTTCTAGGCCAGCCCATGGGGCTGGGCAAGAGGGTCAAGCGTTGATCTGCAGGCCGTCCGGCGTAAACACAATCTGCAGGCCTTGCGCGATTTCATCCTCGAACAGATCGCGCAGAACCCCAAGCGCGCGGGCCTGACCATGCGCGGCAAATCGGCTGAGCGATGTAACCGGCACCGCATTGTCAAACCCTTCGGCGGCATGTGCCCAGATCAGCGGATGCAGTTCGGTCATGTAATCGCGGATGATCCAATCAGCACAGGCCGAAATCTCCTGGGCAGCGGGAAGTTCCGGCCCGTGGCGCATGATCGACAGGGCGCAATAGGCCGCCAGAAGATTTGCCGAGACCTGACCGGGTCGACGACGCAGGATATCGCGCAGGCCATCGATGAAGAAGGACACATCCACGATGTCACAGGCTCCGGCATCGTTGGCCAGCGCGTCGAACATCACCCAGCTATAGCCGGCATCGCCCCAGATATCCTGCGTGCGCGATGCGGTCCGGCGCGCCTCGAGCTCAAGCTGCTCATAACTGCCGAACCAGCGTGGCAGCAGGTGATTGCCCATGGCGCGCATGTGGCGTTCGTTATGGGGATCGAGATCAATCAGGTCTTCGTAATCATCGGCGATGCGCACATGCGGATCGCGCAGCCCCGGCAAAAGCGCACAGCGCGCCGCAGCCAGAGCGGGGCTGTTCAGCTCAACGCCGTTGAATTTGTCCAGGATCGTGCTGGCCCGGTCAAAATGCGCGGCAAATGCGGCGCGCCGGTGTTTGGCCACGTCCCGTTCAGCCTCGGACCCGCGCCATGCCCAACCGATATCAATATGGGCCGAGGCCACGATCAGAGCGATGGCAGCGTCGGTGTTATGTTCGCTCAGCACGGCCTCCAGCCCGCCGATACCCGACAGAAGGGCGGGCGCACCGGACGGGACGCCGTCCTCGATCGCGTGCGTGGCAGCGGCAACGACATCATGGCGTGCGCCGAAAACCAGAAGATCGGTGACCGGCATGCCTCCGGGCGTTTTTGATCGACCCTGTTCCGCCATGCGGATTTTCGCGGCCAGATCGCTCCATCGGTCCTGACGGGCCAGAAACTGGCCCAGCATGCGAAGACGCGCGCATTCCTCGTCGTCAGGAGTCGTGGAGCAGATGGGAATATGAACAAGCTGTTCCGCGTCAGGCAACGACAGGCTTCGGGTAAACGAGCCGTGTCCTTCGGGGCCGTAATCCGCGGTGCCCTGCGCGGGTTTTGACCAAAACTTTGTCCGCCGCGCAATCTGCGCGATCTGTGCCAATGTCCGCATGGTGTGCCTGTCTGCTGATTATCTCTGTTCAGCTTGCAGATTACGCATGGTTTTGGACGAAACGATGGCAGCCGCGTGATCCTAGGCAGGCAAATCCAAGCTGATTTTCAGACCGGTCTCACAGCAAAGAAAAATGGTGTCGCTCGGTTTTCAACCCATGGGCCTGACAGGCTGCTTCGAAAATCTTGTGCTCTGGCAATGCATCATAGGGCAGGCGGATGCGCTTTTTGGACGGTGTGACGGCGCTGACGCGCACCGAAAAATCCAGCCTTGTGTCAAAGCGCATATGGTCGATCTCGCTGAGATCCATCCGGGCTTTGCCGCGCCCGCTCCACCATTCCAGCTGTCCGTCTGCCAAGCGGACGCCCGAGTTGCGGTCTGTGTAGAGATCCCAGAGCGCAGGCAGGGTGGTCAGCGCGACAAGCAGAAGAATCCACCATGCCGCATCCAAAACGACATAGAGCCCGATCAGCGCAGCATAGACGCAGATCAGCACCACCATGGTGCGCCGGTTGCGCCCGCTGGCCTCATGCAAGAACGCCTCGGCCATCAGGACGCAGCCTTGTGCGCACAAGCCGTCATGCAGACAGGATCCGTCCGATCATCTCGCCGGTATCGCGCGAGAGACCCTCGCGCGCCATGATGCGCTCCATCGCGTCCCGCATCAGGCCCTGACGATCTGCGTCATAGCGTTTCCAGGTCTGAAAGGCCGCACACATGCGCGCCGTGGTTTGCGGATTCACCGGATCAAGCCGGATCAACCAGTCGGCCATCAATGCATATCCCGAGCCATCGGCCGAATGAAACCCTGCGTGGTTCATGGCGAATGCACCCAGTGTCGACCGGAAACGGTTGGGATTTTTCCAGTTGAAATCGGCATGCTGCGTCAGGCTTCGGGTGACATCTGCCGCTTTGTCGGGATCGGCATGCACGATCTGAAGCATGAACCATTTGTCGATCACCAGGCGGTCGGACTGCCATTGCGTGTAAAACGCCTCCAAAGCCTCGGACCCTGTGCCTGCCGCCAAAAGGCACCCCAACGCCGAAAGCTGCAATGTCATGTTGTCGGCGCGGGCATATTGCTCTTTGGCCTGCGCACCGCCGTCAATGCGGCTGAGAAGGGACAGAGCGGCACCGGCAAGCGCACGTTTGCCTGATTGCTCGGCGTCCGGGCGATAGGGGGCGTCCACATGGGCTTCGGCATAAAGCCGTGGCAGCAGGTCCTGACAATGCTGCGCCAACGCCTGTTTGAGGGTTTCGGAGGCCTGCCAGATCTTCATCGGATCGGGCGTCATCCCGGCCTGAGCGATCGAACCGGCAAGATCGGATTGCCCCGGCATCCCCAGCATGAGGGCGCGATACGCCGGATCAAGCGTATCGTCGCGCAACACCGCCAGAATGCCGTCAAGATATGCACCGTCTGGCGCTGCGGCGTCGGTGGCCATGTCGCTGAGCGTGGCGCGGGCCAGCGCGCGGCCTGCTTCCCAGCGGTTGAACGGGTCAGTGTCATGGGCCAGCAGGAAGGCGCGTTCGGCACTGTCGCTTTCGCGTTCCAGCACGACAGGCGCAGAAAAATCGCGCAGGATCGACGGTGTGGGTTTGCTTGCCAGCCCGTCAAACGAGAAGCTTTGCCTGGCCTGCGTCATCTCCAACATCTGCGTGGGCACGACCTCATCCCCGTTCGGGCTCAGAAGGCCGACATTGATCGGGATGACCAGAGGTTGCGGGTCAGGTGTGGTCGCGCTTGGGGGCAGTGTCTGGGTGAAGGTCAGCGTATATGTGCCGTCCTGCCAATCCTCGCTCACGCTCAGGCGCGGGGTTCCGGCTTGGGCATACCACCGTTTGAACTGGCTGAGATCACGGCCGGTGACATCCTCAAAGACCCTGAGCCAGTCTTCGATCGTGCAGGCCTGTCCGTCATGGCGCGCAAAATAGAGGTCAAGTGCCTCGGCATAGGCTGCATCGCCTACAATTCGCTTGAGCATGCCGATGACTTCGGCCCCTTTCTCATAGATCGTCGCGGTGTAGAAGTTGTTGATTTCCTGAAAGCTTTCAGGTCGCACCGGATGCGCCAGTGGCCCCTGATCCTCGGGGAACTGACGGCCGCGCAGATCGATCACATCATTGATGCGCTTGACAGGGGCGCTGCGGATATCGGCTGTGAACTGTGCATCGCGGAACACTGTCAGCCCTTCCTTGAGGCACAGCTGGAACCAGTCACGGCAGGTGATCCGGTTGCCTGTCCAGTTGTGGAAATACTCGTGGGCGACAATGGCCTCGATCCTCTCGAAATTCAGATCGGTCGCGGTTTCCGGACTGGCCAGAACCGCCGAGGAGTTGAAGATGTTCAGACCCTTGTTCTCCATCGCGCCCATGTTGAAATCATCCACCGCGACGATGTTGAACTCATCCAGGTCATACTCGCGCCCATAGACTTCTTCGTCCCAGCGCATGGATTGCTTGAGCGCTTCCATTGCAAAGGCGCATTTGTTTTCATCGCCTGCCCGCACCCAGATGGCCAGTTTCACAGGCTTGCCCGAAGCGGTGGTAAAGCTGTCTTCATGGGCGATCAGGTCACCTGCGACCAGCGCAAAGAGATAGGCGGGCTTGGGCCAGGGATCATGCCATGTGGCAGAGGTTGGCGTGATGTTCCTCCGGTTGCCATTGGACAGCAGGATCGGCGTATCGCCTTGGGGGGCCGCGATATGAACGGTGAAGACCGACATCACATCCGGGCGGTCGGGATAATAGGTGATCTTGCGAAAACCTTCTGCCTCGCATTGCGTGCAATACATGCCGTTCGACATGTAAAGCCCCTCTAGCGCGGTGTTGGCCTGCGGGTTGATCTCGACCTCTGCTTCGAACAGGAACGGCGCGTCCGGGACCTCACAGGTCAGCCCGTCTTCGGTGATCCGGGGCGTTATGGTCTGCCCGTCGATCTGCGCCCGGATCAGCTTCAGTTTTTCGCCATGCAGAAAAAAGCTGCGGTCCTGCGCGTCGGGATTGGGCGCGAACCGGATGCGGCTTTTGACGCGGGTGGCTGTCGGGTGCAGCTCAAAGCTCAGTTCGACCTGTTCGACGATATAGCCGAACGGTTTGTAATCCTTGAGATAAACTGTCGTGGGGGCGGCATCTCGCATCGCACTCTCCGGTCATTGGGTCGGGCCGACGTTAGGAAGTTCAAGATAGCGCTGCAAGCAGGCTTTCCAGTCGCGGGCTGCGCGTTATCTTTCGCCCCATGAGCGCTCCTGTCCTTTTGTGGTTCAAACGCGACCTTCGGGTTCGCGATCATCCGGCAC
>NZ_JBASXK010000084.1:0-11852 GCF_049276915.1 Aestuariivita sp.
CCTGATCTGTCCTGGCTGCGCGGACTGCGCATCCGGGTCGTGCTCAGGGGGGTCAGGGTTGCCTGATGGGATCAGGGCGATGAACCCTTAGAGGCAGCGCGGTCGGCGCGGTGACGGGCCGGTGCTGCAGGGATGAAGATATGTGTTCGGGTGGGGAGCGGCAAGGGGGTGGTGTTTGGGTGCGGCGCTTGCCCCTGTTGCCTGATGCCTTGGCATCAGGCACGCGCTCGACCCGCCCCCGTTTTGCCGAAGGCAAACCTTTGGTTTGACGGAGGGCGCGTTCCTCGCCCGCCCTCGGGTCGGGCGCGAGGGGGTGGATGGTGAGGGTGGAGAAATGGTGCGTGCGAGCACGCACCCTACGGGGGATCGATCTCCGGCAGGTGCTTTGGGTTTTCCGGCAACGCGATGCGTTTTCCGTCTAGGCACAGATACTCACTTGATTCAGGAAAGAGTTCGCGAAATCGCTCAGTGAGTCTGACGCGGTATTCAGGTGTGATCTCCAAAAGCCCATTGTCATAAAGCGAATGAATGTCTGAACGAAGAAGTAGTCCGTTCGCTACGCGATTATCTGGTTTATCGGAGTATTTCCTTATGTGCGCCGCTTGAAGTGCGGCTGGAACAGTGGTTCCTGTGACTGCGCACCTGCCTTGATATGCCGAGAAAACAGCAATTCGAAACGCGCCTTGGCCCAATCTGATTTTCTGGTTCTTGGTGAATGAGTACCCTGCCTGCGGATTATCGTTAAAGCAGCCGAAGGTTCGCGCGTCTTCCTTGAGGAAGCTCTTTGCCTTCATATGTCGCTGAAAAAATTTGAGAAGATCGGCTCCCGCATCCGAGTCTGAGGAATACGACTTGCCAGTCACAATGTTGGGCGACCAATCACTCGGCACGTCGATCCAATCTTCCTCTGCAAGAAAAACGTGATTCGTGATTATATTGAAAGTGATAAGGGTTTGCCGATCAACGATCTTGCTATCTCTATACTTTCTTACTCTTGAGATAAACTCTTCTAGGGTTTCTAGCCCATTGGAAACTCCCAAGTCGTCCCAAGCTTGACCAATGGTTATCTGTCCTGTGCTTGCAAAGATACCGAAGCCACCAATCTTATTTATTGGTGCCTTCCTGCGAAAGAAGAAGATACCACCCTCGCTAAGTGCTTTGAAAGGCGATTTGGAAGGCCTCCAGAAGTTAACTTCCTCCAGAGAGGGACGCGCCTTGCAGAAATCGAACCAATCATGATCCGTGTTTCCGATATAAAGATCCTTCGCCACAATTCACCTCGCTACAGGTAAGTCAAACATCCAACTCCTCCACGAACCTCGCATTCTCCTGGATATACTGGAAACGCAATTCCGGTTTCTTGCCCATCAGCTGGTCCACGAGGATATCGGTCTCGCCGGGTTCGTCCTCGTCTATGGTGACGCGGATCAGTTTGCGGGATTTGGGATCCATGGTGGTTTCTTTCAGATCCTTGGCATCCATCTCGCCCAGACCCTTGAATCGGGACACGTCGATCTTGCCCTTGCCGCCAAGGCCTTTTTCCATCCAGACATCGCGTTCGGCCTCATCCAGGCAGTAGACGCGCTTGGCACCCTGGGTCAGCCGATAGAGCGGCGGGCAGGCCAGGTAGAGATGTCCGCTGTCGATCATCGGGCGCATCTGGGTGAAGAAGAACGTCATCAAGAGCGCCGCGATATGTGCTCCGTCCACATCGGCGTCGGTCATGATGATGACCTTGTCATAGCGCAGATCGTCGATGTTGAACCGCGTGCCAAGGCCGACGCCAAGGGCCTGGGTCAGATCCGAGATCTCGGTGTTGGAGCCCAGTTTGGAACTGGCCGCCCCCAGAACGTTCAGGATCTTGCCGCGCAGGGGCAGCAGGGCCTGGGTCTTGCGGTCGCGCGCCATCTTGGCCGATCCGCCCGCGCTGTCGCCTTCGACGATGAACAATTCGGTGCCGTCGCGGTGGTTTTGCGAGCAATCCACCAGCTTGCCGGGCAGGCGCAGTTTCTTGGTGGCGGTCTTGCGCTGGGTTTCCTTTTCCTGCCGGCGGCGCAGGCGTTCTTCGGCGCGCAGCACCAGGAAATCGAGGATGGCACCAGCGGATTTCGTATCGCTTGCCAGCCAGTTGTCAAAGTGATCGCGCACCGAGTTTTCCACCATGCGATGGGCGTCCACCGTGGCAAGGCGGTCCTTGGTCTGGCCGACGAATTCCGGCTCGCGGATAAAGCAGCTGACCAGCGCGCAGCCCCCGGTGATCAGGTCTTCGCGGGTGATCTGGGCGGCTTTCTTGTTGCTGACCAGTTCGCCATAGGCGCGGATGCCCTTGAGGATGGCAGACCAGAACCCGGCCTCGTGGGTGCCGCCTTCGGGGGTGGGCACGGTGTTGCAATAGGACTGGATGAAGCCATCGCGTGACGGCGTCCAGTTGATCGCCCATTCGACCTTGCCGGGATTGCCGAATTTTTCCTTGAAGTCGACGGTGCCGGCAAAGGGGCGGTCGGCGTATGTCGAGGCGGTGCCGAGGCTTTCGGTGAGGTAATCCGACAGGCCGCCGGGAAAGTGGAAGCTGGCCTCGAGCGGGGTTTCGCCATCGTCGATGGCCGATTTCCAGCGGATTTCCACGCCCGAGAACAGATAGGCCTTGGAGCGGATGGATTTGAACAGGCGGGCCGGTTTGAAGCGGTGGACCCCAAAGATTTCGGCATCGGCATGGAAGGTGACCGTGGTGCCGCGCCGGTTCTGGGTTTGCCCGACCTTTTCGATCGGCCCCAGCGGGATGCCGCGTGAAAAGCGTTGTTCATAGACGATCTTGTCGCGCGCGACCTGCACCACCATGGAATCACTCAGCGCATTGACCACCGATGCGCCCACACCGTGCAGACCGCCGGATGTCTCATAGGCCTTGCCCGAGAATTTGCCGCCCGCATGCAGCGTGCACAGGATCACCTCAAGCGCGGATTTGTCCGGGAACTTGGGATGCGGATCGACCGGGATGCCGCGCCCGTTGTCGCGGATGGTGACGGAATAGTCCTCGAGCAGTTCCACCTCGATCCGGTTGGCGTGGCCCGCGACGGCCTCGTCCATGGAGTTGTCCAGAACTTCGGCCACCAGATGGTGGAGCGCGCGCTCATCCGTGCCGCCGATATACATGCCGGGGCGTTTGCGCACGGGTTCCAGCCCTTCGAGCACCTCGATGGAGGAGGCGTCATAGGCGGGGGAATTTCCGGTCAGGAGATCGTTGGCCATGTGCTGCTCTGCTTTTTGTTGATTGGCAGCCATTATGGCAGGGAGGCGGGCCGGGGGGAAGCGTGTTGCGCAGGGTCCGGTGCGTTCACAGGGGCCATTTTTGCGGCAATTTGCCGGCTGCCTGATATTCGTCCACGGCCGCGCGGTAATGTTTCATCGCGTGATTGGGGCCGAAGATCGATCTGCGGGGTCGGCATTTCTCGACGCGGCCCAGATGGTGGAATGATCCGGGCAGGTTGCAGACCGGGTCGTCGACGCGGGTGATGCACAGGCAAAAGCCGTCGTTTACCACCGGGCCGCGGGCCTTGCGCGGGCGGGGGGCGGCGAAACCGATGCCGGCGATGGCCCAGCTTTTGGTGAGGATCTGGGTGGCGGTGGCCCCGAGGGAATGGCCGATGATGTAGCTGGGTTTGCGCTCCAGCGCTTCGATCCAGTCATAGATCTCCTTGGCGTGACGCAAAAAGCCCTGATGCCAGATCGTGCCGGATGCGCCTTTTTCGGTGGTGGTGTCGCTCATGGTGTATCGTTTGCCACCGAAGGTCAGGACGCGCAGGTTGAAGCGGACGTAATCCATCAGCGCATTCGAGCCGGGGATCAGTAACACGCCGTTGTCCAGCAGATGCGCCTGTACATCGTTGCGATCAAGGCTGTGGGCGATATGGGGCGCTACCGAGCCATGTGTGGTTGCGCTATAGGAGGCCAGCGCCAGTTGCGCGGCGGTCTTGAGCGGATAGCGGTGCATTCAGAACACTCCCAACAAGGCGATAATCAGGGCCAGGGTGCAAATGGCCAGAGGAAAACGGGGCATGGTGGAAAAACCTTTCGATCCATTCCCCGATCATGGCTGACGCAAGGTCAGTTGATAAGTCAGGTATTCCTCACCCAGTCCTTCATGATCGCGGCCATTTCGCGGGGTTTCTGATGTGCCAGCCAGTGATCCGCGCCCGGCAGGATCACCCGCGTCAGACGCGGGGCGAAAGCTTCGAGCCCTTCGGTGGCCTCGAGCAGCACGGCCGTGTCGTTTTCACCCCAGATCAGCAGGTGGGGATGGGGCACCTGCAAACGCTCCAGAGGGAACTCGGGCAGGTCGGTGCGGGGCTTGCCCGGCTCGGCCACGATCAGCGGAGAGGCGCGATACCAGTGCAGCATGGTTTTCAGCCGCCCCGGGCGCGCCCATTCGCGGCGGTAGGCCTCAAGCGTGTCGCCGGCCAGCCAGCTCATGTCCATATGGGCGGCAAACAGGTCCTGGAGCTTGGCAAAGCCATCGCGGGACAAGGCATCCTGCGACCCTTCGGCGCGCAGCCATGTCATGTAGGTCGATGCGGCGGATTGTGCGCCACCTGCCGCCAGCGCGCGCTGGAACGGCACCGGGTGCACGCCATTTGCGATGATCAGCCGATCCACCAGAGCGCCGTGCCACATCGACAGCCCATAGGCGACCGCAGCGCCCCAGTCATGGCCCAGCACCAGCACCGGGCCACGATCGAGCCCCGTGATCAGATCGACCATGTCGCGCGTCAGCGACGAGGTTGTATAGGCGGCCACATCATCCGGGCCGCCGGTCTGGCCATAGCCGCGCTGATCCGGGGCGATGCAGTAAAAGCTGTCAGCGAGTTCACGGGCCAGCGCATCCCATGCGCCGCCATATTCCGGAAAGCCGTGCAGCATCAGCAGGACCGGAGCGCTTTCCTGTCCCCAGTGGCGGGCAAAGACCGGCCCGTTTCCTGTGTCATGCCAGTGTTCTGTCATGCACGCACCGTGATCCGTGGCACCGCGCAAGGCAAGACCCAAGCTTTGATCCGGATCAAGGTTTCCCGGGGCAAAGCATGTCAGACTTGTACCGATCAGCAAGGAGACCCAGATGAGCGCCGCCAAAGATGTCACCATTGTCAAACCCGTCCCGGATCAGCCCAAAGCCCCGAGTCCGGAGGATGTGCGCCGGGCCTTCGAGAGCGGTCGCTATCCCTATGCGCGCAAGATGGGGCGGCGCCAATACGAGGCGGAAAAGGCCCAGTTGCAGGCCGAATTGCTGAAGGTGCAGCTTTGGGCTCAGGAGAGCGGCGAGAAATTCGTTCTGCTGTTCGAAGGGCGGGATGCGGCCGGCAAGGGGGGGACGATCAAGCGGTTCACCGAACATCTCAATCCGCGCACCGCGCGTGTCGTGGCCTTGAACAAACCCACCGACCAGGAGCGCGGACAGTGGTATTTCCAGCGCTATGTCGAGCATCTGCCGACTGCCGGCGAAATCGTGCTGTATGACCGCAGCTGGTACAACCGGGCGGGTGTCGAGCGGGTGATGTCCTTTTGCGAGCCGCAGGAGTACCTGGAGTTCATGCGCCAGACCCCGGATTTCGAAAGGATGCTGACGCGCTCGGGTATCCGGCTTTACAAATATTGGTTCTCGGTCAGTCAGGCCGAACAGAAGCGCCGCTTTGCCGCGCGCGCAACCGATCCTCTGAAACAGTGGAAACTGTCGCCTGTGGACAAGGCCAGCCTTGATAAATGGGAAGATTACACCGAAGCCAAGGAAGCGATGTTCTTTTATACCGACACTGCGGATGCGCCCTGGACCGTGGTGAAATCCAACGACAAGAAACGCGCGCGGCTGAACTGCATGCGTCATTTCCTGTCGACACTGGAGTATCCGGACAAGAATATCGAGCTGATTGGCGCGCCCGACCCCTTGATCGTGGGGCAGGCGCATCATGTGATCCGGCATGCCAGCCAGGTTCATAACGTATCTTTGCGCGGCTAGGCGAACTGGGCTCTTGTCGGAGGGGAGTTGTCTTTCTACATCTGTCCTATGTGGGCGCGCGCGAAAAATCCTCTGAAAGCGGGGCTGTTCGGTTTGATGCTGTCACCGGCTGCGGTGGCGGCGCATCCGCATATCTTCATCGACACGGGTCTGACCATTGTTCTGAACGATCAGGGCGAGGTGACGGGTGTCGAGGTCGTCTGGGCCTATGACGCGCTTTATTCCATGCTCACCTTCGAAGATATGGGTCTGGACAACGATTATGATGGCCGTCTGGACGAGGCCGAGCTGGGCTTTCTGAACGGGTTCGACATGAACTGGGTCGAAGGCTATGAGGGCGATCTGTTCCTTGAGGCCGCCGGGGATCGGATCGCGCTTGGTCCGCCCGAACCGCGCGGGCTGATCGTGGAGGAGGCGCGTATCGTCACGACCCATTTCCGCCCCGTGGTTGCACCGGTCAGCGCGGATGGTCTGATCGTGCGGGCCTATGATCCGACCTTTTACACCGCCTATGACCTGACGCGCGGGGTGCGCGCCGAGGGGGCCTGCGCGGTGCAGGTGACGCCGGCCGATCTGGATGCGGCCTATACGCTGGTCGAAGAGATGCTTTACGCCATGCCCTCCGCCGATCTGGAGGACGCCTTTCCCGAAGTGGGCGAGGCCTTCGCCGATACGGTTGTCGTTCGATGCACAGGCTGATCTGGCTTGCCGCACTTGGGGTCGTCGCTCTGGCGATCTGGCTTTGGGGTATGGGCGGTTCTGATCAGGTGGCCCGTCTGGCCGCATCGGGTCAGCGCGAGGCGCAGACGGCGATGGCGGGCGCGCTGCGCGCGCTGCGCGCCGGAGAGCCGGGCGCGATTGCGACCCTGCTGGGCATTTGTTTTGCCTATGGGTTCTTTCATGCGGCGGGACCGGGGCATGGCAAGCTGGTAATTGGCGGCTATGGCATGGCGCAGCGTGTGCCGCTGGTGCGCCTGTCGGTTCTGGCGCTGGCATCCTCGGTGGCGCAGGCATTGACGGCGGTGATGCTGGTCTACGCAGCGCTCTGGGTGCTGAACTGGGGGCGCCAACAAATGGTGGGGGCCGCCGAAGAGGTTCTGGCCCCATTGTCTTTCGGGCTGATCGCAGCGGTCGGGGCCTGGCTGGCCTTTCGCGGCATGCGCCGGTTCTGGCAGGTGAGCTGGGCCATGGATCACGGGCATGAGCACGGGCATTCAAACGCGCATGACCATGACCATGACCATCATCATGATCATCATCATTCACACGGTCATGGGGCGGATGGCGTCTGTTCCAGCTGTGGGCACAAGCATGGTCCGACTCTGGAAGAGGCGGCTTCGGTGCGGTCATTGCGCGATGCACTTGTGGTGGTGGGAGCGGTGGCGGTGCGGCCCTGCACCGGTGCGATCTTCGTGCTGATCCTGACCTGGCAGATGGGTATTCCCATGGCCGGTATTGCCGGGGCCCTGGCCATGGCGCTGGGCACGGCCTGTATCACGGTGGGCGTTGCCCTGGCGGCTGTCTCGTTGCGCGAAAGCGCGTTGATGCGCCTGCAGGGGGTGGCGGCTTTGCGGGCGACCGCGGCTCTGGAGTTGCTGGTCGGTCTGGTGATTGCCGTGGTGGCGATGCAATTGGCGATTTCGCTGATCTGACCTCTTGCGAGGGGTCTGCAATGGTCCTAGGGCTTTGGGATGCAAAGCTCATCCCTGACATATGGCGGACATGTCCGTGCGTTGCTGGTGCTGGGCATGCCGTTGATCGGCGGTCATCTGGCGCAGTTTGCCATCGGGCTGACCGATACGATCATGCTGGGCTGGTACGGGGTCGAGGCGCTGGCGGCGGTGACGCTGGCGGGCACCTATTTCTTCGTGCTGTTCCTCATGGGCTCGGGCTTTGCCTGGGCGGTGATGTCCATGGTCGCCGCGTTCGAGGCGGAGGGCGATCTGACCAGCGTGCGGCGCGCCACACGCATGGGGCTTTGGCTGTCGATGATCTTTGCGGTGGCGGCCATGCCGCTGTTGTGGTGGTCCGAGCCGATCCTGTTGTTTCTGGGCCAGCAGGACAGTGTGGCTGCGGATGCGGCCGAGTATCTGCGGGTCGCCGGATGGGGCATTTTCCCGGCCCTTGTGATGATGGTGCTGAAGTCCTACCTGGCGGCGCTGTCGCGCACGCAGGTGGTGTTGTGGATGACGATCCTTGCGGCGCTGGCCAATCTGGTGGTGAATTATGCGCTGATCTTCGGCAATTGGGGCGCGCCGGAACTGGGGCTGCGCGGGGCGGCGATTGCGTCGGTCATCACCCAGACCGTCGCGATGGGTGGCATGTTGATCTATGCGCTGGTGGTGCTGCCGGAACACGCGCTGCTGCAACGGCTCTGGCGGCCGGATTGGGAGATGTTCGCGCGGGTCTTCGCGCTGGGCCTGCCCATCGGTCTGACCATGCTGAGCGAGGTGTCTCTGTTTGCGGCCTCGGCGCTGATGATGGGCTGGCTGGGGACGATCCCGCTGGCTGCGCATGGGGTGGCCGTGCAACTGGCAAGCGCGACGTTCATGCTGCATCTGGGGCTGGCCAACGCCGCCACGATCCGCACGAGCCAATCCTTTGCGCGGCGCAATCGCGAGCAGTTGTCGCGCGGGGCGAAGGCGGCGATCGGTCTGTCGCTGATCGCGGCCCTGATCACGGTGGCGGTGTTCCTGAGCATTCCCGAAACCCTGATCTCGGCCTTTCTGGAACGTGACGATCCGGCGCGGATCGAGATCATCGCCATCGGCGTCGGCCTGCTGGCCATGGGGGCGTTGTTCCAGCTTGTCGATGGCGCGCAGGTCATCGCTCTGGGTCTGCTGCGCGGGATGCAGGACACGAAGCGGCCCATGGTGATCGCCGCGCTGAGCTATTGGGCGGTGGGTATCCCGGCAAGCTATGTTCTGGGCTTTCCGATGGGGTTGGGGGGGATCGGGGTCTGGCTGGGCCTGGTGCTGGGTCTGGCCTGCGCGGGCGTTTTCCTGATGTGGCGCTTCTGGCGGACGTGCCTGGTGCGCATTCCTCTGCCTGTGGAGGGCAGAATCACGGTAATGAATACAACGGCTTAACTTTCTTAGTGTGCTGTTTTCATTGCAGTTACTTGCATGAGCTTCCAGTAAGTTCTAGATAGCTATAGACGCTATTCTAGACATAAACTGGACACAAAGCCCGAATGCCACGCCAAATCGCCGACCAACCGATCCGCACGAAGACTCAACGCGCCAAGCTGAAACCTCGCCGCAAACCCTACTACCGGCGGCTCTCCGATAGCATGGCAATCGGTTACAGGCGGTTGAATACTCCCCCAGGTACATGGGTCGTTCGTCGCCGTGATGCCGATGGTTCTTACAGCGAAGCGAAACTGTCTGGCGTCAGTCCCGATGACGTCGTCGATGCCAATGGGATCGACATCCTGTCGTTCGATCAGGCCTGCACCCGCGCCCGTGAAGTGCTGGCCCCGTCGCCCGACGAGATCACGCTTGAAAAGGCGGCAGAGGATTGGGCCGAGGCCAAGATCGCCGACACGGATAACCGCACCCGTCAGCAAAACTTTCGAAACGAGTGGAAGCGGCTCGCAGGCAAGTTCCCTGCTGACCAGCCCGTATCTACGATCACGGCAAAGCAAGTCCAGGCGTTCCGTGACGGTTACCTGATCAAGGGAGCGGATCCAGACACGCAGCGTAAACGCCGCGCAACTGCGAACAAGGCACTGGCGACACTCAAAGCAATCCTGAACCGTGCCTGCGACACCCACAGTCTCGACATCACCCGCCCGTGGGCGACGGTGCAGAAGTTCAAGAAGGCGGAATCGTTTAGCAAGCGGATCATCGTTCTGGATGCCGCGCAGCGCCGCGCCTTACTTGATGCCTGCACATCACCCGCACTGCGTGATCTCGTTCTGGCGGGCATGACTACCGGCTGCCGTTATGGTGAACTGATCTCGGCCCGTGTGCGCGATCTGGAAGGCCGCAAGCTGGCCGTAACGGGCAAGACAGGCACCCGCACCCTGACCCTGTCACCTGCCGCCAGCGGCCATCTGAGCGGCCTTGTGGACGGTGCCAACGACCCTGACAGGTTTATACTGCTACGCGACGACGGCACCCCGTGGAAGGACGGGGATCAACTTGGTGTCTTTGCCACAGCGATAAAGCGGGCAGGCCTACCCACTGATGCGACATTCTATTGCTTGCGACACAGTTACATCACGGCCCACCTGACCGCCGGGGTGCCTGTAACCGCACTGGCCCAGCAATGCGGCACCAGCACCGGGATGATCGAACAGACCTATGCACACTTCCTTGGTGCGGATCTCGAACGCTGGTTCTCGCTGGAGGTAGGCGGATGAACATTGATGATATCCTGAAGGCGGCCCGCGCCCGCAAGCGGGAGACGCTGGACGGCACGGCCCCCCTCGATCCCATTGGGGCCCGCATCGTCATCGACGAGGCCTGCAAGGGCAACCCGCGCCTGCGCGCGGCGATCGATCTGCTGCTGAATGATCGGCAGGCCCTGATCGAAGAATATCAGGTCCGCGGTAAGGAATACTTCGATCAGGATCGGACGAGCAAAGGGAACAGGGAACGATGGGCCGACAAGCCGAACATGAAAGACCTTGTTTCGCGCATCGCGGTTGATGCGCTCAGCAGGCGCTCAAAGCCTTTCGAAAGCGTCATGCAGTGCGCAAGGGAGATCCTGGACGAGGTCAACACGCACCTCGATGTGCCCACAACGGCGAACGCCGTGCGCGCCTACATCCCGAAAAAAGTGACTGGCGAAGCGAAATAGCTGCAAGCTCGTAACGAGCCTGCACGGGCTGGGTGCTAGACCTGATTCAAGTTAACGAATCAGGAGCATCAACCGATGAAAGACGAAGTTAAGGATCCGCCCACCGCCGCCAGCCAAGGCATCGCCTTCGCAGGCAGCTACGGCGATGCCTGGCCCATCGCGGGCGCGAAGAACCTCGCGGAACTCGCAATGCAGATCGCAAACAGAATTGAGCGGCTTGGCCATGATCGCACGGCTGCACCGATCAACGTGCTGGTCGAAGAGATCGATCTGCCGCTGTCTACTTTCTACTCTCTCGAGGCAGACGGCAAAGGCCCAAGGACGTTCAAACTAGGCAGGCGGAAGTACTGCCTGCTGACTGATTGGCAGGCCTGGCTACAGCTACGCGCCACCGCCGAAGACTAACCCATCACCCAACCAGCACCGGAACCGAAACACCCGCTTTGGCGGTCCGGTCGAGGTGCGCTCATCATCCACGGAGGATTACCGGATGAAAACCATGACACCCTACGGAACCCACGGCGCGCACGGCGTGAATGACGAAGGACGCCATTTTGCCTGGGGCATGACCTTCGAGGACCGGGAAACGGAGGGGGGCGATGTCTAATCGCGGCAAGCGCTGGTATTGGGTGTGGGCACCCGAGCAGGCAGATGGTCGGTTCCATGACGTTGGGATCGACAAAGACGGCAGTCTCTACAATCCGAACGGATATCCGGAAGGCGAAGTGCGCGCGGCCATTGCAGAGGCAGAGCAGCGCCGGAAGGAGAAGCGCTCGAGAGCGGCCAAGAAGGCCGCTGAGACGCGCCGCAAGCGCCGTGAGGCCCAGGTGTACGAGGTGGCCAAGGCAATCCTCGGCGGCCGCCAGCTCCTTCCCAGCATGAATTGCCGGCTCTGCGGCCGTGGGATGTCCGACGAAGAGTCCCGTGCGAGAGCGATTGGGCCCGAGTGCTGGCAAGGCGTGCTGGAGGAGGTCGAGCGTTTGCGGCAAGGCGGTGCGGCATGAGCAAACCAGCATTCAAGAACTTCGACATCACGAAGACC
>NZ_JBASXK010000085.1:0-3126 GCF_049276915.1 Aestuariivita sp.
AACTGATCAATCTGGGCCTGCCCAAATCAGGCACGTCTACTCTGGCAAGAGCCTTGCGTCGCGGATGCATGTCCTGCGCCGATCATCGCGTTGTCCCGCGCACGAATAAAGTTGAACAATCAGAGACTTTTGTCGGAGAGCTCATGTACAGAGGGTTCTTTGATCTTGGGGATCCGGCCGCCTACCTCGAAGGCTTTGACAGCGTCTCCGAGACAAGCGTGGTCGGCCATGGAAAATCGCTCTGGCCACAGATGGACTTTGCGATCATCGACTCCTTGCGGCGCCTGCATCCCGACCTCTTGTTCGTCGCAACCCGCCGGGATGCGGGTGCCATGTCGCGATCCATATTGGCCTGGAACAATCTGGGCGAGCGGTTGGAAAAGGCCGAAATTCCGGGCCTGCCCAAAGGGTTCGGGGGCACATCCAAGGCACGGATCACCTGGATCGAAGGGCACTATGCCCATCTGCGCTGCATTTTTACAGGCGACCCAAGATTTCTGGACCTGGATGTCGCAGCGGAAGATGCGCGCGAACAACTGTCGGCCTTTCTCGACGTGAATCTGCCGTGGTGGGGACGGCGCAACGCCAATCCGCTCAGCAAAGAGCAAGGGGTAAGCTGATGCGCATCATGGTGCATATCGGCCCGGCAGAGGTGGGTGCGGACCGGATACAAAAGGTTCTGGCTGACAAGCGTGAAGGGCTTGAAAGCAAAGGTATTCTGTTTCCCCGCTGCGCCGGCGGCACGAACCACACGCGCCTTTACATGGCGGTTACGGATCCGGACCACATTGATCCGCTGCGCTATAATCGCGGCTTCATTGCCCCGGAACAGCAGCAAGTCCTGCGCGACACCCTCGCCATCGAGTTGCAAAAAGAGGTCGAGCGCGGACGCCCCGAAGTGCTGATCCTGTCGGCAAGCCAGTTGGGCGGATCACTGCACAGGGTTGCCGAACTGGAACGTCTGAAGGCGCTGCTCAGCCCGCTCTCGGATGACATCCGCATCATGGCGCATATTGATGAACCGGCCCGATTGCTGGTGCGGGCCTATGGCGCGCAGGTGATGGAGGGGCGCGCCGCATCGCTGGACCTTGAACTGCAACTGGCAGAGGCACCGGACTGGTGGGACGGAGCCTTGGCCAGTGTGGAACGAATCGACCCTGAGGCCGGGATTTTCATGGAAACCCAGGCCCCCCGTTCTGGCTTGATTTCCAGCGCCTCAAGTCATTCTGGGAATCCGTGTTCGGTGCTGGCAGCCTAAGCTTCCGCCCCTATGACGCCACGCTTTTTGCCAGTGAGGACATCACCCGCGAGATTTGCGAGGCCTTCGGGCTGGATGCTCAGATAGGGCGCGCAAAGACGATTGACGCACCCGATCAGCCGTCCGCCGCCTGGCTGAGCCGCGCGCGGCGCATGAATGAATTGCTTCTCAAGGTACTTGAGCCACGCAAGCGCATCCTGCCCCGCCTGCTCTGGCGCGGCTTCTTGCAGGAACTTGCCATCCCGGGTGCCGGGATTGATCCGGCCAGCCTGGCAGCGGTTTCGAAACGGTTCAAATCAGACATGGATGAGTTGCAGCGTGCGCATAACCTGCCCAAAGACGCGCTCAAAGCACCACGGGCCAGGAAGACCTGGGTCGAGGCGGATCCGGAATATGGGTTTCGCGCCTCGCAATACCTTCTTGGGTTCATGTGGCGGATCAACAAGGCGACCAAAGAAGAACGCCAGACGCGACGGGCGGCGCTGAACCAGATCAGCGACACCGCACCAAAAGAAACAAAAAAGACAAAATCCAAAGATAACAATCTTCTGTCAGATGATGCTAAAGCCGTCATGCCGCCTCTTGCGGTGCAGAAACTACAGTCCTTGCAAGGCTCGCCCTATGCCCCGCATAACCGGATCGGAGCCGTCAACGAAGAGGAACTCGCCGCGGCTTTCACCCCGGCCTCACTGCGACCCTTGACTGCGGGCTCGACAGGCAACGTCATCGTTGGCTGCATGAAGAACGAGGCTCCCTATATCGTCGAATGGATTGCGTACCATCGCGCCGTCGGGGTCGATACCTTCCTGATCTACACCAATGATTGTTCGGATGGGACAGATGAAATCCTGCAGCGTCTGGACAAGATGGGCGTCATCCAACATCGCAACAATGACAAGTGGAAGGGCAATTCGCCTCAGCAATATGCGCTCAATCAGGCCATGAAAGAGCCTGTGGTCCGGAACTCGGACTGGATCATCCATATCGACGTGGATGAATTCATCAATGTGCGCACCGCCAATGGCACGCTCGAGGATTTCTTTGCTCGCGTCCCGGATGCCACGAATGTCGCCATGACCTGGCGGTTGTTTGGGCATAATGGCGTCACGCGCCTTGCCGATGATCTGGTGATTGATCAGTTTGACACCTGCGCCCCCAAGTATTGCCCCAAGCCTCACACAGTCTGGGGGTTCAAAACCATGTTCAAGAACATCGGTGCCTACTCCAAGCTCAGTTGTCACAGGCCCAACAAGCTGAACAAGTCCCTGCAATCACAGGTGAAATGGGTGAATGGATCAGGTCAGGACATGACCCGAGAGGCGATCGAGAACGGATGGCGCAGTTCCAAGAAATCGGTCGGCTATGATCTGTTGCAGCTCAACCATTACGCATTGCGCTCTGCCGAGAGCTTCCTGATCAAACGCCAACGCGGCCGCGCGCTGCATGTGGATCGCTCGATCGGGCTGAACTATTGGATCCGCATGGATTGGTCGAATTTCCGCGACATCACGATCAAGCGCAACATCCCCCGCGTGCGCGCCGAATACGACCGGCTTATGCAGGATGAGGAACTGAGATCGCTTCATAACGACGGCTTTGCCTGGCATCAGGCCAAAGCCGAAGAATTGCATGGCATCCCCGAGTTTCAGGATCTTTACAAGCAGGCCCTCAAGGTAAAATTGACCGAATCCGAACGTGTCGCCTATGCGCTGGCCTTGGATATGGAGAGCTGATCTCTTTAAGAAAGGCAGGCAAGCCGTTGAAATTTCTGGCTGTAATGACAGTGCGAAATGAAGGCGCATTCCTTCTGGAATGGCTGGCGCATCATCGTGCGACAGGGTTTACCGATTTTTTGGTCTTTTCGAACG
>NZ_JBASXK010000086.1:0-16083 GCF_049276915.1 Aestuariivita sp.
GGCACAACACAGGATCGCCAGGATGTTGTAGGAGACATAAGAGGCCGGCTCGAGTACGCTGATCACCATTTGCGCGGCCAGCGATCCGCTCATGTCCACAAGACGATAGACACCCATGGCACGCCCGCGTGTCTCGTTGGTGACCTTGGCCTGCAGCCAGCTTTCTATGACCGTGTAACAGCCCGCCACGCACAAGCCCGAGGCCACCCGCATCAGCGCCCATGCATAGGGATCCAGCACCAGCATATGTGCCAGCAGGCCGATTGCGCCGGCTGCGGTAAAGGCCGCAAAGGCGCGCGAATGGCCAACCGTGCCCATCATGCGCGGTGCCCACCAGCAGCCAATGAAGAAGCCGACGAAATGCGCCGAACCCAGAAGGCCGATCTGTTGCGTCGAAAAGTCCAGAACAAGCCCGGAGAGCGCATCCAGAGGGCCCACCCCACCCGAAGAGAGCTGCAACAGCGCCACCGACAGAAACAGGGCTGCGAAGGAAATCAGCATACGCATTGTCAGGCCACCATCGCAGGGCTGAAAGGGGTCGCTTGTGTGAAATCGACGCTGCACCGTCGTTTTCAGCTGTTGAGTCTCTCAGATTGCGCGGATGGCGGCTGTGATGTCCAGCCCGACCGTATCGGCGACGATATCGGCAAAACCGGTGGCTCCGAAGGCCGAACGGCTGATCTGGCCCTTGAGCGTGATGGTCAGCGCGCTCAGATCATCCGGCGCGCTGCCGGGGGGACGAAAGAGCTGGGCTTTGAGCGTGATGGGGCGCGTCACGCCGCGCACCGTCAGATCCCCGACGAGTGCTGCGCCATCCGACAATCGCCCGGTGGGCGCAAGACGCACGGCTCTCGAGACGAAGTGAATCTCGGGAAATTGCGCGGTGTTCAGCACGCTGGCGCTTTTGAGCGCCTCGGTGGCAAAGAAGAACCCCGTGCGCGCGCCATCGGGGTTGACGATGACATCGGCGGTGCTGTCGCCGAGATTGAACGGGTCGATCCGCAGATCGGCGCGGCTGATGGGCATCTGGCCCTGTTGCAGCGCATTTGACAGGATATAGGTGAAGCCGACGCGGGATTTCTCGACGTCCAGCTCATAGCGCCGGGGCGCGGCAAAAGCCGGGCTGGCCAACGCGGCAAGGCCGGCAATCAGGGAGCGGCGAGTCAGCATGTGCCACTTTGGCGCTCTTGGGGGGCGTATCGTCAAATGTTTTCGTGACTGCCCGCATCCACAAGCGGATAAGGGCTGCCACCGGGTTTGTCCTGCGCGATGATCCAGTCTCGGGGCGGGCGGGTCCGCGCGCGCACCCGCTCCAACCGCCAGCGCCGCAGCCTGCCCTCATGGCGAGGGGCCATGTTCCAGCGTGTCTCGATCCCCTGCGCGCCGCCGCCTCCCGGAGTGAGGATCAGCCCGATCGGGGCATGCGTGCCCTCCACCGCGCCGGTTTCTGCGGCCAGATGCATCCGGCGCACCGCCGTCAGGCCGGGCAGGCCGGGCAGATCCCCCACCACCAGCGACACGGCACCCGAGCGCAGCACCTCTTCCATGGACCACAGAATATCCTCGGCCCGTTTGGGGCGCACAAAGACAAAGCGTCCGGGGTCGGTGAAATCCCGCATGCCGTCCCCATGCAACTGATCGGACATCCAGGCCGGCGCGATCCAGATCACCGGCCCCGCGCAGGCGCGCGCCAGCCAGAGCGCAAAGGCCCGCCGCGCAGGGCCGCAGGCCTCGCTGAGCCGGGCAAGGGGCAGGGCGATATCCTGTGCCAGCGTCAGCGCGGGACGATCAGGCGGCAGACCGCCACGGGAAGGAAGAAGCTGAGTCGGCATGAGGGGAGTTTATGATGTTCCGTTTTTGTTCTCAAGTTTCGGTTTGCCCTCCGGTCTCTGACCGCTAGGGTCTGGTTGAACGCAATCCAAGGAACAGATGATGAAGATGAACCCGCTTGGCCGCACCGGCCTGACTGTCTCGGAATTGTGCCTGGGCTCGATGACCTGGGGCACGCAGAACAGCGAGGCCGAGGGGCATGCGCAGATCGACCGGGCCTTGGCAGCCGGGATCAATTTCATGGATACCGCCGAGATGTACCCGGTCAATCCGGTAAGCGCCGAGACGCTGGGGCGCACCGAAGACATCATCGGGACCTGGCATGCGCGAACGGGTCGGCGGGCCGAGTACATTCTGGCGACCAAACATTCGGGCGAGGGCATGGCGCATACGCGCGGCGGGGCTGCGATTTCAGCCGAGACGATCCCGGCTGCCATAGAAGGATCGCTGCGGCGGTTGCAGACGGATTACATCGACCTCTATCAGTTCCACTGGCCCAACCGGGGCAGCTATATGTTCCGCAAGCACTGGAGCTATGACCCCCGTCCCGCCGACCGCGCCGCTGTCATCGCCAATATGCAGGACTGTCTGGAGGCGCTGCAGCGCGAGGTCGATCGCGGCACGATCCGGCATTTCGGACTGTCCAACGAAAGTGCCTGGGGCACGTCGCAATGGCTGCGACTGTCCGAGGATCACGGATTGCCCCGGGTGCAGACGATGCAGAACGAATATTCCCTGCTCTGCCGGTTGTACGATACGGATATGGCCGAGTTGAGCGTGTATGAAGATGTCGGGCTGATAGCGTTCTCGCCGCTGGGCACCGGTTTGCTGACGGGCAAGTATCAGGGCGGGGCGATACCGGATCATTCGCGCATGACACTGAACCCGGATATGGGCGGGCGCAAGACCGAGCGCGTCTTCGGGGCGGTCGAGGCCTATATGGGTATCGCAGCGCGCCATGGGCTGGATCCGGTGCATATGGCGCTGGCCTGGTGCCGCACGCGCCCTTTCATGTGTTCGGCGATTTTCGGGGCCACCACGATCGCGCAGCTTGACCGGGCGCTTGGCTCGGTGGATGTCGTGCTGTCCGATGAGGTGATGGGCGAGATCGCGGCGGCTCATCGCGCGCACCCGATGCCCTATTAGAGTGCCTTGGGTCGGTGTCGGTTCCTGGGTATTTCTGACCAGAAAGATGCAGGTGGGCTGAGGCGTCATCCGCTGCGCAAGGCGCGTGCGGAGGTGCCATAGGCCTGCCGGAAGGCGCGCGCGAAGCTGGCTGCCGAGCCAAAGCCCGAGGCCAGCGCCACGTCGATCAGTGGCAGGTCGGTTTGGGTGACCAGGCGCAGGGCCTCGCTGAGGCGCAATGTCAGGTAATGGGCCTTGGGGGATTGGCTGAGGCGGGCGCGGAAGCGGGTTTCAAGCGTGCGCGGGCTGACCTTGAGATGGCCAGCCAGCTCGGGGATTGTCAGTGGCATATCAAGGGTTTGTTGCATCAGGGTGCTGGCCGCTGCGGTCAGGCGGTCGTGGCGCGGGTCTGGTCCTGCGCGGGTTTGTGGGCGGGCCGGATCTGTGGGGGTGTCATGGATGAAGGCACCGGCGACCTGTGCTGCCAGGCTGCGCCCGTGGCGCGCGGCGATCAGGTGCAGCATCATGTCGATGGCCGGAACGGCTCCGGCGCAGGTCATGCGGTTGCCCGAGATGCAAAAGCGATTGGCCACGGTCATCACATCGGGAAAGCGGGTGGCGAAATCGGTGAGGTCTTCCCAGTGGGTGGTGGCGGTTTCGCCGTCCAGCAACCCTGATTGCGCCAGGATCCAGGGGCCGCCGTCGATGCCCGCCAGTACCGCGCCGGCGCGCGCCAGGCGGCGCAGGCTGGCCCCGATGGCCGGAGTTGCGTGCCGGGTGAGGCCAAAACCTGCGACGGTGATCAGAAGATCTGTGCGCAGCAGTTGGGAGAGCGCGCCGCCCCTGACCTCGATCCCGCTGGTGAGGGTGACGGGGGCTGTGGTCGGGGTGACGTAATGCCAGTCAAACAGCGTCCTGCCCGCCTGCCGGTTGGCGGCACGCAGCGGATCGACCGCAGCGGCAAAGGACAGGGTGTTGGTCTCGGGGAACACCAGAATGGCGACCGAGAGGGGGGCGGCGCTGGGCGCAAAGATGGTGGTTGCGGTATTCATCAAGTTTCCTTCGTATTCCGGTAAGTCAAGCGCCGCAAGCCGCGCCATCCTGTGGCTGGACGAGATTTGAAAAAAGGGACCTCTGCCATGCCGTTGACCATGAACCGAGAGGTGTTCATCACCTGCGCCGTGACCGGATCGGGGAGCACGCAGGATCGCAGTCCTCATGTGCCGCGCAGCCCCAAGCAGATCGCCGAAAGCGCGATTGCCGCGGCCAAGGCCGGTGCGGCGGTGGTGCATTGCCATGTGCGCGATCCCGAGACCGGGGCACCGTCGCGCGACCCGAAACTCTATCGCGAACTGACGGATCGCGTTCGCGATTCGGACACGGATGTGGTGCTGAACCTGACGGCGGGCATGGGCGGCGACATGATCTTTGGACCTCCCGAAAGCCCGCTGCCCCTGTCCAACGGCACCGACATGATCGGAGCCAGCGAGCGGATGGTGCATGTGGCGGAATGTCTGCCCGAGATCTGCACGCTGGATTGCGGGACGATGAATTTCGCCGAGGCCGATTACGTGATGACCAACACGCCCGGCATGCTGACCGCCATGGGGGGCATGATGACCGATCTGGGGGTGATGCCCGAGATCGAGGCCTTTGATACGGGCCATCTGTGGTATGCCAAGCAACTGGTTGCGGATGGCGTGCTGAAGGGGCCGGCCCTTGTGCAGCTGTGCATGGGTGTGCCCTGGGGGGCGCCGGATGATCTCAATACCTTCATGGCGATGGTCAATAATGTGCCCTCGGACTGGACGTTTTCGGCCTTTGCGCTGGGGCGTCACCAGATGGCCTATGTCGCTGCGGCGGTGCTGGCGGGGGGCAATGTTCGTGTCGGTCTTGAGGACAATCTGATGCTGGATCGCGGCGTTCTGGCCGAGAACTGGCAGCTGGTGGAGCGTGCGCAGACCCTTATCGAGACCATGGGCGCGCGGGTGATCGGACCCGGAGAGGTGCGCGCCAAGCTGGGTCTGACCAAGCGGGCACCCGTCGCGGCCTGAATGCGGCCAGAGATAACCTGACAGAGAGGATGAGGACGATGGCGCAAGTGGCGGCGATTGTCGGAGGGGGCGTGATCGGCGGCGGCTGGGCTGCGCGGTTCCTGTTGAATGGCTGGGATGTGCGGGTGTTTGACCCCGACCCGGAGGCCGAGCGCAAGATTGGCGAAGTGCTGGCCAATGCGCGCCGGTCTCTGCCGGGGCTGAGCGATGTGCCTTTGCCGAGCGAAGGCAGATTGAGCCTGCACAGCGATCTGAGCGAGGCGGTGCGCGGTGCCAGCTGGATCCAGGAAAGCGTACCCGAGCGGCTGGACATCAAGCACAAGGTCTTTGCCAGCATTCAGGCGGCCTGTGATGCGGGCGCTGTGATCGGATCGTCGACTTCGGGCTTCAAGCCCTCCGAGCTGCAAGAGGGCGCGGCCGACCCCGGACAGATCATGGTCGCACATCCGTTCAACCCGGTCTACCTGCTGCCCCTGATCGAGCTGGTCACCACACCGGCCAATGAGGCCGCGCGCATCGCGCAGGCCAAGGCGGTGATCCAGGGTGTGGGGATGTATCCGCTGCACATCAGGAAAGAAATCGACGCGCATGTGGCGGACCGGTTCCTGGAAGCCGTCTGGCGCGAGGCGCTGTGGCTGGTCAAGGACGGGATTGCCACCACTGAAGAAATCGACAACGCGATCCGCTATGGTTTTGGTATTCGCTGGGCGCAGATGGGGTTGTTCGAGACCTATCGCGTAGCCGGGGGCGAGGCGGGCATGAAGCATTTCATGGCCCAGTTCGGCCCGGCCTTGAAGTGGCCCTGGACCCGGCTGATGGATGTACCGGACTTTACCGATGAATTGGTCGATCTCATCGCGGGACAATCCGATGAACAGTCCGGAGCGCGTTCGATCCGTGAACTCGAGCGCATTCGCGACAATAACCTCGTGTCGATGATGCGCGCGCTCAAGGCGCAGGACTGGGGGGCGGGAGCCCTGCTGAACGCCCATGACAGCGGGTTGCGCCAGGAGGCGGGGCTGTCTGGCACTGTCGATACGATCGGGGATCTGTCCCAGCCGCTGCTGACGCTGGATCGCGCGGTGCCGCTGGACTGGAGCGATTACAACGGCCACATGACCGAGAGCCGCTATCTGGATGCTTTCGCCCAATCCACCGACCGGTTCATGGAGATCATCGGCTGTGATGCCGACTATATCGCCTCAGGGGGCAGTTACTTTACCGCTGAGACCCATATCCGTCATCTGGACGAGGCCCTGGCGGGGGACCGGATCGCCGTGCGCACGCAGCTGATTCTGGGGCAGGGCAAGAAGCTGCATCTGTTCCACCGCATGTATCGCGGTGACACCCTGATCGCCACGGGTGAGCATTTTCTGCTGCATGTGGACCTCAAGACCCGCCGACCCACGCCGCCTTCGGACAAGATCGAAGCGGCGATGGCGCGGATTGCCAAGGCGCAGTCCGCCCTGGGATATCCCGAAGGGGCAGGGGCTGCGATCCGGGCCCCGCAATGAGCCGGGTGCTCATCACGGCGGGGGCCTCGGGCGTCGGTCGGGCGCTGGCTGAGGGTTTCGCCCAGGCCGGTGCCGAGATCTGGGTGGCGGATGTGGACGAGGACGCTCTGGCGCGCTGCCCGTCGGGCTGGCAGCGCAGCGTGACGGATGTCAGCGACGAGGTATCGGTTCGGGCATTGTTCGAGGATCTGAACGCAGGTTGGGGCAGCTTGGATGTGCTTTGCGCCAATGCCGGGATCGCCGGGCCGACAGCGCCCGTTGAGGACGTGCAACTGGCTGACTGGCACAGCTGCCTGGCGGTCAATCTGGATGGCGCGTTTCTCTGTGCGAAATACGCCGCCCCGTTTATGAAACGGCAGGGGGCCGGGGCCATCATTCTGACCTCGTCCACGGCGGGGCAATATGGCTATCCCAACCGCGCGCCCTATGCGGCGGCGAAATGGGCGGTGATCGGGCTCATGAAGACGCTGGCGATGGAGCTTGGACCTTATGGCGTGCGCGCCAATGCGATTTGTCCGGGCGCGGTCGAAGGCGAGCGGATGGAGGGCGTTCTGGAGCGCGAGGCTGCTGCCAAGGGCATGACGCGCGATGCGGTCTATGCCGGATATGCCAGCGGAACGGCGATGGGGCGCTTTGTCGAGGCGCGAGATGTGGCTGCAATGGCGGTGTTTCTGTGCACGGACGCGGCGCGTCTGGTGTCGGGACAGGTGATTGCGGTGGATGGCTTTACAGTGAACCCCGATCCCAAACCCTGAGCCGCGCGCCGGTGTCGGTGTGGGGATTTCCGTATTTTCAGGCAAGAAGAAGGGGCAGATCGTTCTGCTTCTTCTTGCCGGCAAATACGGCCGCCGGAGGCATCGGGCGCAGCCCGATCATCTTGCTCAGATCTCGTCGCGCAGCGATTGCAGATAATCGGGCAGCGCGCGCGCGCCGATATCTGCTTCGCGCACGAGACGATCAAAGTGATCGGTAAAGGTTTCGACCCGTTCGCGATCGCGAAAAGCCATATAATAGCTGCCCACGTAGAACACCGCCAGCATGGGGCCGAAAATGGTGACCGGGGCGGAATAGAGTCGTTGCGCATCAAAGAGATAGAGGCGCAGGCGAGGGTAGAGCTGCCGGGTGAGATGGATCAGCCATTCGATCTGTTCCAGCCTTACGCTGTCGGGCAGGCTTTCATAATAGCCCGTGCCGCGCACAAAGCTTTGCAACTCATAGACCGGCAGGGCGATTTCGTAATCCGATTGCGCGCCGCGCATGAAGGACAGCCGGTCTTCGGAGGCAGCGATGGCCTGTGCGGTGGTGCGCCCCAGATGCGGGGCATATTCCCATTCCAGCATCGCGCGGGTCTTCATCATGTCGGGAAGCGCTGCGGGGACGTGGCGGATCTTGTAGCCGGCGGCTTCCTTGTGCCACTCGAAGATCCTTTCATCCACCAGCGCGCGCGGTGCCTGGGTCATGGTCAGGGTGTTGGACATCAGATCCGCCGCGCTTTCGGGGCGGTCCGAGAGCATCAACAACCAATCCGCCGAGACGCCAAGCGCTGCGGCGCAGGCACCCACGATATGGCCATTGGGCAGGCGGGCACCTGTGTCGGTGAGCAGTTGCGATACAGTCGAGCGATCCACCCCCACGGCGCGCGCCAGCGCGGATTGGGAGGTGCCGGTGTCGTCCATGGCACGACGGAGGCGGATTCTGAACTGTTCGGCGCGAGCGCGCTTGTCGAGTAAATCTTGCATGTGGTGGAATATATCACCATTGCTGAATTTTGTTCACTACATTCTGAATGGTCACGGCCCTGTGATCTCGCCATCCTTCATGCGGGGATCGCAACGGAGTTAGGCAATGACGCTGCACGCAGGTGCTTTGGATAGGTCGCGCAGCGGGTCGGTGGAATGGCTGACTTTTTCACTGATCCTGGCGTGTTACGGGGCCTGGGGTCTGGTGACGGTGTTGCTCTATCCCGTGGCTCCGGTGCTGGCGGTCTGTGTCACCGGTGTTCTCATCGCGTTTCATTCCTCGCTCACCCATGAGGCCTTGCATGGGCACCCGTTCCGCTCGAAGGCGCTGAACGAGGCGCTGATGTTTTTTCCGCTGAATCTCTGTGTGCCCTATAACCGGTTTCGCGATCAGCATCTGGCCCATCATCACGATCAGATATTGACCGATCCCTATGATGATCCGGAAAGCAACTATCTTGATCCGGCTGTCTGGGAGGGTCTGGAGGGCTGGAAACGGCGGCTGCTGGTGCTCAACAATACCCTTGTGGGGCGCATCGTGATTGGCCCGGTTCTGGGGCAGGTGCGGTTCATGCAGGACGACTGGCGCGCGGCGCGAGCCGGTGATCGTGCGGTCTGGCGGGCCTGGGGGCTGCATCTGCCTGGGGTCGTTATCGTGCTGGGCTGGGTGATCTGGATGACGCAGATGCCGGTCTGGGCCTATGTGGTTGCGGCCTATATCGGTTTGGCGCTGTTGAAGATCCGCACCTTTCTGGAACATCAGGCCCATGAGCGCGCGCGTTGTCGCACGGTGATCATCGAGGATCGCGGACCTTTGGCGCTTCTGTTTCTGAACAACAACCTGCATGTGGTGCATCATATGCACCCCAATGTGCCCTGGTACCGTTTGCCCCGGCTTTATGCGCAGAACAAGGCACGCTATCTGGCGCGCAATGACGGCTATGTCTATCGGTCTTACGCCGAGATCTTCCAGGGCTATTTCCTGCGTCCAAAAGATCCTGTGCCGCATCCGCTCTGGCGTCGCGACTGAATTGACGCCATGACAGGGGCATGACCCTCTGGATCCCTTTCACCTTGGCGGCAGCCACGTTTCAGACCGCCCGGTTCATGCTGCAGAAATATCTCAGCATGGGGCAGCTGTCTGCGGCAGGTGCCACGTTTTCGCGTTTCGTCTATTCGGCCCCTCTGATTCTTCTGGGGCTGGTGGTCTATATGCAGCTTGGCGGGCATGTGCTGCCGGCACTCTCGGGGCGGTTCTTTGTCTTTGCGACCATCGGCGGGCTGACGCAGATTCTGGCTACGGTCTGCGTGGTGCTGTTGTTCAAGGCGCGCAATTTCGCCGTGGGGATCACCTTCAAGAAAACCGAGGTGATCCTGTCGGTTCTGGTGGGGCTGATCGTACTGGGCGAGGGGGTATCGCTGGCGGGGCTGGTGGCGATTCTGGTTGGTGTGCTTGGGGTGTTGCTTTTGTCCAAGACACCGGGGATCGACGGGCGATGGTTCGAGCATCTGGGCAGCCGGGCGGTGGCGCTGGGCCTTGCATCGGGGCTTTTGTTCGCGATCTCGGCGGTGAGCTATCGCGGGGCGACGCTGGAGCTGGATGCCGGTGATCCGTTGCTGCGCGCCGGCGTGACGCTGGCCGTGGTGGTGTGCTGGCAGACGCTGGTCATGGCGATCTGGCTGGTGCTGCGCGATCCAGGTGAGTTGCGCGCGGTCTGGCAGGCGCGGCGGGTGGCGTTGTGGGTCGGCTTGACCTCGATGGGTGGATCGCTGTGCTGGTTCGTGGCCTTTGCCTTGCAGACGCCCGCCTATGTCAAGGCGCTGGGGCAGGTCGAGTTGATCCTGAGCCTGATCGCCTCGGTTCTGTTTTTCAAAGAGACGATCACCGCGCGCGAAATTGCCGGGATGGCGCTGCTGGTGCTATCCATCCTCGGGCTGGTTCTGGTGATCTGAGGCGGTCAGTCGCTGTCGGGTTGCGGGCGTCCGTGCAGGCGCAGGAACAGGCTCGCTTCGTCATTATTCTTGAAATAGGGCACCGAGACGGGCGGGGCGCTCGTGCCAAGCCGGCTTTCCACCTCGGCCAGAACGACCTCGGTGATGAAGGGCAGATCAAAGCTGCGTGCCTGTTCAAGGGGGATCCACTGCAGGTGGCTCAGTTCTTCGCAGGCATGGCTGAAGTCATCCAGATCGCTCTGGATATGGCTGGCATCGACCAGAAAGAAGCGCGCATCAAAGCGGCGGGTGCGGCCCGGAGGGGTGAGGGCGCGAAACACGTATTGCATCGGGGCGGCCGTGGGCAGATGGCCCGAGGCGGCGAAGTTTTCCCAATCGGGATGAGGCGTCACCGGCCAGTCGCCCCGGGTGCCGAGGATAAGGCCGGTTTCCTCCCAAAGCTCGCGCACGGCAGCGGCCCCCAGAGCGCGTTGCATACCAGAAGGCGCATCATCTTCCAGCCGCGAGAAACAGGGCTCGGGCAGATCGCCGACAAGTGGGACATCGCCGTCAGAAGCATCGACCGCGCCACCGGGAAAGACGAATTTGTTGGGCATGAACGCGGCCTTGGCACCGCGCTGTCCCATCAGGATCGAGGGGGTGCTATGGCGGTCGCGCAGAACGATCACCGTGGCTGCATCGCGGATTGCCGATTTGTCGATTTCTGCCATGTCGTTTGCCTCTTGATGCAAAAGAGGCGTCAGGTCGCTTCGCCGAACCCGTACATCTGCCGCGACCATTGATAGGCCACGATCGTCCCCTTCAGTCTGGGCAGAAGGTAGAGCGATAGCGCGACGCAGCCAACCGCAAAGATCGTGAACAGGGTCAGTGGCTCGGGGCGAAATCGCACAAAGCTCAGGTGCAGCAGCGGGGCCATCAGGTGACCGACCAGAAGGATGGTGAGATAGGCCGGGCCGTCATCCGCCCGGTGGTGGTGGAACTCTTCCCGGCAGACGGGGCAGGCGTCATTCACCTTGAGATAGCTTTTGAGCACACGTCCGGTGCCACATTTGGGGCAACGTCTGCGCCAGCCACGTCCAAGGGAGGACCAGAGAGGGCGTTCTTCTTGGATGTCGGAGCCTGGTGCCGAGGGCATGTGGTGCCGGTCTGTCATGATAAGGGCTTTCCATTCGGATAGCCTGATATGTGGACCCTGAACTGCGCCAGCGTAAGGCGACAGATCCGCCTTGCGTCGGGATGTCGCAAAGAGACATGCCCAATCTGGAAGAAAAAACGACGGAACCGGTGGCGGGCTGCGTTTGGACAGGTATGAACGGCCGGAATGGTCCGGCTGTAGGCAAGAAAAGGATCGCCTATGACACGTTTTCCCTTCATGGCACTTATCTGTGTGACGGCGGTTGGGCTGTCTGCTGCGATGGCATCGGCGCGCGATGGTGCGCAGTCCCAGCCCGACTTTGACACGATGGACCGCGACGGCAATGGCGAAATCAGCCAGAGCGAGCTGACCGAAATGGGTCAGGAGCGGTTTCGCGCCAACGACACCAATGGGGATGGTCAGTTGGATCGGGCCGAGATGGAGGCAGCAGCCGCCAAGCGGACGGCGGCGCGCATCGAGCGGGTTCTGGCGCGACTGGATGCCAACAAGGATGGCACGCTGAGCCTCGAAGAGATGTCGGCGCGCCACGACACGGGCCGGATGTTCAAGCGGCTTGACAGCGATGGCAATGGCACGGTGTCCAAGGCCGAATTCGAAGCCGGGCGCGAAAAGATGCGCGGGCATCACAACCGCGCGGCAGACTGAAGGGACGGGGCCGCCTGTGTGTCGGATGATGGTATGTCGTCGCGTAAAAAGGTAAGACAGACCGAACATGTTTCGCCAGGTGGCCCCTCTCACTGACCTGACCCCGGATGAGGTTTTGTTGGCACGCTATGCAGATGGCGAGGCGCGCGCGGCCTCGGAACTGGCGGAGCGCCATGGCGGGCGGATCCTGTCTCTGGCCTGGCGCATGTTGAATGACCGCGCCGAGGCCGAAGATGTCGCGCAAGAGGCGATGCTGCGGCTTTGGCGCATTGCGCCGGAGTGGGAAACCGGACAGGCGCAGGTGTCGACCTGGCTTTACCGGGTGGCCAGCAACCTGTGTACCGACCGGCTGCGCAAGCGGCGTCACGGGCAGGTGGGGCTGGACGGGATCGCCGAACCCGCCGACAGCGCGCCCTCGGCGGCGGATCGGATGCAGCAGGCCGCCCGCGAGGCAGCGCTGACCGAGGCTTTGGCGCAACTGCCTGAGCGGCAGCGACAGGCGGTGATCCTGCGCCACATCGAAGGGTTGACCAACCCCGAGATCGCCGGGGTGATGGACATCGGGATAGAGGCGGTGGAAAGTCTGACCGCCCGTGGAAAACGCGCGCTGGCGGCGGCTTTGGCCGGCAGGCGCGCAGAATTGGGATTTGAAGATGGCGGATGACAAGCTGACAGAACATGAGCTGGACGCGCTGTTTGATGCGGCGCGCGCGAGGCCGGTGCAGCCTGATGCGGGCTGGCTGGCGCGGGTGGCTGAGGATGCCGCGCTTGAGACCGCGCTGCGTGTGCCTGTGCCCGCGCCCTCGCTCTGGACGCAGATCCGGCTTGCGCTGGGCGGCTGGCAGGGCGTGGGGGGCATGGCCATGGCCGGATGTGCGGGGCTTTGGATCGGTTTTGCGCCCCCTGCAGTTGTTGGCGATCCGCTGACGCGGGCCCTGGGTGGGGAAGACACGGTTGATCTGCTGTCGGATGCACCGTTTGAATATGCTGTTCTGCTGGATGAGGGGTAAAGCATGACCGATATGACCCCAACCGCGAAACCCCGCATGACAACGGGTTTGCGCATTGTCTTTGGCTTGTCATTGGCGCTGAACGTGTTGGTGATCGGAGCGCTTGTCGGTGTCTGGCTGCGCCATGACGGGCCGGACGCTCAGCCCGGCGCACGGGCGGGCATCGGCAAGGTGCTGTATCAGGAGCTCTCGCAGGAAGATCGTCAGTTGCTGCGTCGCGAGTTGCGCGACTCCGTGGATCGCAGGCTTTTGCGCTCGGTACGGATCGGCCCCGAGCTGGATGCGGCACTGCGGGCCGAGGAGTTCGACGTCGAGGCCGTGCGTGGCCTGATGGAGCGCCAGGCAAGCGCGCTGCAAACCGGGCAGATGGCGATGCGTGAGGGCTGGCTTGAGTTGCTGGCCGGGATGAGCCGGGAGGATCGGCTGGCCTATGCGGACCGGTTGAAAAACGCCCTGCCGCTGCGCGCGCGCGGCACAGCGGGTGGCCAGGCGCGTCCCTGACACGTGAGATCTCAGGCGGCGTGCACCATCGTCACCAAATTGCGCCCGGCTCCCTTTGAGCCATAAAGCGCGTCATCGGCCAGTTTGAGCAGACGCGTCGCGTTTTGCGCGGCGGGAGTGCGCGCGAGGCATTCAAAACAGCACACCGCTACACCGATACTGACCGTGATGCGGATCTGCTGGTCCAGCCCTGGCAGCACGAAAGAGGCGGCATTCACACTGGTGCGCAGACGTTCGGCGGCGATATGGGCAGCCGACCTATTTTGCGGCCTAGATGATCTGCCACTGATTACAGAGGCACAAGTGCGCGAGTTTATGACGTGGGTCACGGACACCTACGGCGATAAGAAAGCCGCACCCAAGAAGCTCTCAGAGCGCGCTACAGCGGCGCGTGACGCCCGCGGTGGGCGCGACAGCTGGGACAGCATGGGCGGACCATCAGAGGCCGAGGCGCGGGATCTGCTGACCTACATCGACCCCGACGCGCATTACGACGACTGGCTGGCCGTTCTGATGGCGCTGCACGATGCGGGCGACAGGTTCCTGCCTCTGGCCGTCGAATGGTCGTCGCGCGGCAGCAAGTTCGAGCAAGGCGAGGTTGAGGCGAAGTGGCGGGGCTTCAAGGCTGACGGGGGCGTGACATGGGCGACCGTTCCCGCGCTGGCAAAGCAGGCCGGTGCCGACCTTTCCGCCATCGCGCGCAAGCACAAGGCCGCAGGGCCGACGCAGGGTCGTCAGAACGGGGCTGCGGGTAAGGAGGATGCACCGGAGCTGCGGAGCTTCGACGAACGTCTGGACGCGGCCAAGGCGTTGGAACCGGGGCAACTCGACATGCCCTCAACAGAGCGCGTGGCCGAAGCCAACCGCCATGCATACGAGGCCATTCAGCACGGTGCCAAGGTGGCCCAAGCCATCATGAAGCTGCCGCAGAAACAGAAGCTCGCCCGCGTTCCCGGCGTTCTGGGGCTGGTGCAGGACTACTACGAGAAAACCGCCTACATCCCGCACACGGCTTTCTCCCAAACCGTGGCCCTCGCTTTTGGCTCCGTCATACTGGGCCAGAGATGGGTGACGGACGAGGACAACTACGCGAGCCTCTATTACGTCTGTCTGGCTGATACCGGCACGGGCAAGGAGGCCGTCAAGAAGGCCGTCGAGTCCATCCTTGATGAGATTGGCCTGAGCAAGCTGCACGTTGGCGCGGGCTTCACCAGCGAGAGTGCCGTGATCTCGACGCTGCTTGCCCATCCCTGCTGCATCTGCTTTTGGGACGAGTTCGGCAAG
Organism: Aestuariivita sp.; assembly: GCF_049276915.1. Taxonomy (NCBI): domain Bacteria; kingdom Pseudomonadati; phylum Pseudomonadota; class Alphaproteobacteria; order Rhodobacterales; family Paracoccaceae; genus Aestuariivita; species Aestuariivita sp. Next base: position 14,812 of record NZ_JBASXK010000086.1, read on the forward strand.
GCCCTCGAACACGCGCGGACATCCTCGGATGGCCTCAAGGCCAAGGCGCTGGTTTCGATAATGGAGGTGTGGGCGCGACAGAGTGGCCGCCTTTCCCCGCAGAACTTCGCGACGCTTATGCCGCCCTCGCCGCCGAAGTGGCGCAGGACACTCCCCCGCCAACCATCGAAAAGGAGAAAACCTGATGCTCGTTACACCTGAAGCGATACAGGCCTGCCGCGACTTCTACACAACCGTTGGCCTGACCCGGCGCGCCAGCACACGGCACAAGCAATGGGCTTACGCTATCAAGCACGCCGTTGAGCGTTGGCATTACCGCAACACGGGTCAACACCTCTACGTTCATCAGGACGCAGCCAGTGAGGCCGCACGGCAGATGGGTGCAGACGTGTATCGGGATAGCCATGGTCACACGCATCTGGCTGTCTCCACACGCTGGCCTGCCAGTGCCACGCTCAGAGCGTGAGGGTATGTTGACAGACGCGCTGCTGGACCTTGGCGTGGATGAGCGCCTGATATTTGCAGAATACAACGGAATCCACTGAGGGAGGAACTTATGCCCAAAAAAGGCCAAGCATCCGAGCGACAGTCGGGCGACAAAACCACCAAGGCGATACTCGAGTAACTTCTGCGGAGGTTGCCGCGATGAAGCTGCTTTGTGAATTATCGGAAGAACGGCTAGCCGACGAAAACGAATTGCTGCGGCGAGGCCCGCACCACTTTGACGCAATGTCCACGTTGGCAGGGGCGATCTGCACCCAACGCGTGCGGGATTTGGTTGCCATTGAGCTGGGCAAACGTGGCACCGAATACCTGTCGCCCAATGGCATCGCACGCGATTTAGCCCTGTGGCTTCGCACAGCGGGCGTTAGCACGCAGCCCCCAGGCAAGCTTGCACCGATCATATTGTCGATCGTGGCGGAAAAGGTGGCGGCCAATGGGTCGACGTAGACCGCCGCGGCATATCCGTAAAGGCGAACCCAAGCCGCCCAAGGATGACGCTGGGCGGGACTGACGGTGGCCGCGTTGCAAAAACCGACCACTGTGCTCTTGGAAAAGCCACCAGCGGATGAGTAAGACATTCCCCTTGAATAATGTAGATCATTAATTTTTGTTCTACATTATTGAGTCCGGATTACTCACCGCCACCGCCAGCATCGTGGCGCAAGGCGAGGAAATCGCCACGGGCAGCGCGGCAGGAACGCCCGCCAATATCGGGTTGAAGCGCTTCGGACATTTCAACGGGGCCATCACGCGGAACGGGGCCAACAT
>NZ_JBASXK010000087.1:0-19404 GCF_049276915.1 Aestuariivita sp.
TCATCCCATTGCAGGTGCCTGATCTCGCCTGATCGCAAGGCCGTCAGGGCACAGGTGATGAGGCCGGAATATCCGATGCCAGTGTGACGCCTGGCCCAGATCGCGGCAAAGGCGGCGGGTGCGTCTTGCCACGGGATGGCGGCGTGACCTTTCACTTTCCGCACTCGCTTCTGATCGGGCAGGATCACATCAAGGTTATCCCGTAAGGCGGCGGGGTTCGGGCCGGGGCGTTCGCCACGGGCAATGCACGCGCCAAGTATCCGCTCTATGCGCTGGCGAACACGGGACGCGGTTTCGATTTTGGTCAACCAGATCGGCGACAGTGTATCGGCCACGTCTGAGGACGTGATCTGGTCAATCGGCATCTTGAGCAGATCGGCGGCGTGCAGATCGAGGCTGGCCTGCCACTGCATCGCGTGCTTCTTGTTCGACCAGGTGGCGCGCCGCGCCCCGATGTAGTCGCGTGCAGCCTCTCCGAGAGTTGGTGTGCGACTGACCTTTGGTGCAGGCTCAGCGGCTTTCTTGCGCACGACAGGGGTGTTGCCCTCGGCCAGTGCTTCACGGGCTTCAGCGGCGCGCTGACGGGCCGTAGCCAGGGCAACGGATGCGGCTGGGCCAATGGCCTTTTCACGCTTCTTTGCGCCCTCGGTCCAGCGGAAGACCCAGCTTCGGGTGTTGCCCTTGACGCGAAGATAAAGCCCGCCGCCATCAGCGTGCCATCCATCGCCCAGGCTCTTTGCGGCCTTGGCGTTCAAGCGGTGTAGGGTTGTCTGTCTCATTGCTGCACCTCGCGGATGCATAAGTTAAAGACAGGTGATAATGGGATGTTCAGGGTCATGTGTCCGGCTCCATCGGATTCGTGATCAAGTGCCGGTGTGCCTGTTGTCGCAGGCCCCGGCGCGCCCTGATTAAACCACTCCCACCCAAAATCCCACCCTAAAGACGCAATCAGTGGCAACACATGACGCCCGCTGGCAACGCGGCTTCTCGTAAGTTATTGATTTTATTAGGCATGAAAGACACTGGGAAAGGTGTCTGGCGGAGAGACAGGGATTCGAACCCTGGGTAGGCTTGCACCCACAACGGTTTTCGAGACCGCCCCGTTCGACCACTCCGGCACCTCTCCGCGGGGGTCTGGCATGTGCGTGTAATCGCTTGGGTGCAGGCTGGCAAGGCCAGTTTTCGCCCAGAATGACATTGTCGTGAATTTCATTGTCTGGCGGGGCAAAAGCCGTCACTTTCCCCTCATGACATATACCCATCTTTCCCAAGCCGCCTTGCGGCCCCTGCAGGCCCTGCTTTTGGGCTGTGCCGTCCTCATGATAAGCCTTGCGCCCCTGCGTGCCGCTGACCGGGATCGGCTCGAGGCTTTCCTTGAAGTCACCGGGTTTGACGTCGCATTGGAAAGTATCAAGCTTTCTGCCGGTGCCGCGCCAGAGATGCTGGGCGTTGATCCGGGCATTTTCGGCTCTGAATGGACGCGGCTCAGCGAGGACGTGTTCGATGTGCCCTTGATGCACGACATGGCGCTGGAAATCCTTGAGCAGACCCTCAGCGATGATCTTCTGGTTCATGCCGCCGACTTTTATGCCAGCGATCTGGGGCAGCGGCTGGTCGAAGTCGAAAACGCCTCGCATCTGCGCGAAGATGATGATGCCAAGCGTGACGAGGGGCGCGATCTTGTCGCCCAATGGGTGCAGGACGCCAACCCTCGTCTCGAGATTCTCAAACGCATGAACGCGGCCGTGAATAGCGGAAGCGCTGGCGTACGGGCGTTTCAGGAGATCCAGTTCCGCTTTCTGATCGCCGCTGCCGGGGCAGGGGTGCTTGAGCTGCGTGTGGATCCGGACGAGCTGCGCGCGATTTTGCAACGCGACGAGGCGCGCCTGCGCATTGCGCTGCAGGAATCAAGCCTGGCCAGCGCCGCCACCACCTATCTCACCATCCCGGATGACGATCTTGTCGCCTATGCCGAGGCGCTGGAGCATCCGATGATGCAGGAAGTCTATGTGCTGATGAATGCCGTTCAATATGAGATCATGGCCAACCGTTTCGAAGTCCTAGCGGCGCGGATGAAGGATCTTCAACCGGGGCAAGAGCTATGAACCTGCGCAGCTTTGCGGCGTTTGTGACGCTTGGCCTGACCCTGGCGCTTCCTGTGGCGGCGGCCCCGAGTGCGGCGGAACTGGCCAAGGTGCTCAGGCTGGAAGAGGTCATCGGGATCATTCACGATGAAGGGCTCAGCTATGCCCAAAGCATCGAGCGCGAAATGTTTCCCTCGGGCGGTGGACAGCTCTGGGACATGACTGTGCAGCGCCTTTATGACACTGACACCATGCATGCTGCCCTGCAGAGCGCATTGGGCGAGGAGATGTCATCCGAGGCCCGAGACGAGACACAGGCGTTTTTTGATACAGACCGTGGCCAATCCATACTGACCTTCGAAAACGCAGCGCGCAGCGCGATGGCCGACCCGGATGTCGAAGAGGTGGCGCGCGCAGCCTATGAAGAACTGCGCGAGGTAGGCAGCGCCCGCCTTGATCAGATCGACCGCTTTGTCGCCGCCAATGATCTGATCGAACGCAACGTGGCAGGTGCGCTCAGCTCGAATTACCAGTTCTTTCGCGGGCTGGTGGATGGCGGTGCCTTCGTGATGAGCGAAGAAGACATTCTGTCTGACGTCTATGGTCAGGAGCCCGAAGTGCGCGAAGAAACCGAATCCTGGATCTTTGCCTTCCTTCTGTTGGCCTATCAGCCGCTTTCGGATGAGGTGCTTGAGGCCTATATCGCCTTTTCCGAAACCGAAGGGGGCAGAGAGCTGAACGCCGCCCTGTTCGAAGGGTTCGAGCGGATGTATCGCGATGTGTCCTATCGTCTGGGGCTGGCGGCGTCTGCGGCGATGGCGGGCAGTGATCTCTAGCGCGACATGGCGCGCAAGTTTCCACACGCTGCCTGTTGACACATCAGCACTTTGCGTCGATAAGCCAGCGTCCCGGCTCGGCTTGCACCTTGCCGGGATTCTATATTCATACCGCTCTGATCAGAGCGCGCTGTTCGCGGTGGCTTCGGCCAAAACGCCCGGAAACGGGGACCACAGGACGCGGAAACCAAAAGGAAGACCCCATGTTCGCGGTCATGAAGACAGGCGGCAAGCAGTACAAGGTTCAGGCGGGCGATACGCTGCGCGTCGAGAAACTTGCTGCAGACGCTGGTGAGACAATTCAATTCAACGACATTCTGATGCTGGGCGGAGAAACAACCGTCGTGGGCGCGCCCATGGTTGCCGGTGCCGGTGTGCAGGCCGAAGTGATCGACCAGATCAAGGGTGAGAAACTCATCCACTTCGTGCGTCGCCGCCGTAAGCACTCGTCCAAGCGCACCAAGGGTCACCGTCAGAAACTGACGCTGGTGAAAATCACCGAGATCCTGGCAAGCGGTGCCGACAAGACCGGCGTGAAAGCCGCGATTGGTGCAGGGTCGGTCAGTGCAACAGCCGTTGCTGCTGCGGCACCGGCCAAGAAAGCCGCACCCAAGAAAGAAGCCGCACCCAAGGCCGCAGCGCCTGCCGGTGCAGATGATCTTACGAAACTGTCGGGCGTCGGCCCTGCGCTTGCAAAGAAACTGATTGAAGGTGGCGTGACAACCTTTGCTCAGATCGCAGCGTGGAGCGAAGAGGACGTCGCAGCATTCGACGAGAAACTGTCGTTCAAAGGCCGGATCGAGCGTGAAGGCTGGATCGAACAGGCCAAAGAACTCGCAAAAGGCTAAGGAGAGACACCAATGGCACATAAAAAAGCAGGCGGCTCATCCAGAAACGGTCGCGACTCAGCGGGTCGCCGCCTTGGCGTGAAACTCTATGGTGGCCAGGCCGCAATCCCCGGCAACATCATCGTGCGTCAGCGCGGAACCAAGTTCTGGCCGGGCGAGGGTGTTGGTATGGGCAAGGATCATACGATCTTTGCAACCGTCGATGGCGCTGTGACCTTCCACAAGGGTCTGAAAAACCGCACCTTCATTTCGGTCCTCCCGGCGGCGGAGGCCGCAGAGTAAGCCGAACCAAAAAGGTTTTGAAATTTTGGGGGATCGGCACAGGCTGATCCCCTTTTTCGTTGTTGAGACAGGTCATGATCCAGAGCTTCATCACCCGGCCCCAAGGATTGCGGACAGTCATCGCGATTGATCCCGCCGGCGTGGCCAGCCAGAACACATGCCTTGGGGGCGCGCGGTGATGAGCGTCGCCACCACCAGTCTGTTCGTGTTCGCCGCCAGCCAGGTCGGCACACCGGGCCCCGCCAACATGGCGCTGATGGCCACCGGTGCGCGCTTTGGCTTTCGCGCGGCCCTGCCGTTTGTGGCGGGCGTGGCTCTGGGAAAACAGCTGATCATCTGGCCCATCGGTTTTGGCCTGATGGAACTGGCCACGTCCTATCCGGCTGTCTTTGGTGCCCTCAAATGGCTCTCGGCCGGATACATTCTGTGGCTGGCATGGCGTATCGCGAACCTGCGTCTGGGCGAAGACGACCGGGGCGCACTGGCACCGGGGTTCGTTGCCGGCCTGATCGTTCACCCGCTCAATCCCAAGGCCCGGGCCATGATCGTTGCGGCCTTCACGGGGTTTGTCGCTGCAGGCACGCCAACGCTTCATGCGACTGCAACCATTGCTGGGGTATTGTTGATCTGCCAGCTGATCCTTCATCCAATCTGGACACTTGCGGGTGATCGCATTGCCTTGGTTGTTGCGGGACGGCCTGCGGAACAATACCTGATGTGGACGCTGGCGGCGCTGACTGCCGCCTCCGTTCTCTACGTGCTTATCGGAGGAGGGATAGCACAATGAAACTGGACCAGATCGTGGATCAACCCACTATCGAGACCGAACGCTTCGACCTGCGGCCACTCAGACGGTCCGACCAGGGCCTGATCGAGCTGTTTGCCAGCGACGAACGCGTCGCCCGCATGACCACATCCATTCCACACCCGGTCCCGCCCGGCATGACCGAGGCCTTCGTGCAGCGCGCCATGGCCGAAAGCCGGGACGAGGATGTCTGGGCAATGGACGCGACCAAATCCGGTGGTGGTGAACTGATGGGCCTCATCTCGCTTCAGCGCATGGATCGCAATCAGTCCGAAGTCGGCTATTGGGTCGCCCCGGTCTATTGGAACACCGGGCTCGCCTCCGAGGCGCTCGAGGCGCTGGTGCTGGCCAATCCGTTCAACAACGAAACCATGTTCGGCAGCGTCTTTCAGGACAATCCCGCTTCGGCCCGCGTGCTGACGCACTGCGGCTTTCGCTATCTCGGGGATGCCCAAAGCTTCTGCGTCGCCCGTGACGCGTCTGTGCCAACCTGGACCTATAGCCGCAAACTCTGATTGTGAGCCGCGCGGCGACCCGCTAGGAGGGGGCATGAAATTTCTTGATCTCGCCAAGGTCTACATCCGCTCTGGCGGCGGCGGTTCCGGATGCGTCAGCTTCCGGCGCGAAAAATTCATCGAATACGGTGGCCCGGATGGTGGCGATGGCGGCAAAGGCGGTTCTGTCAAAGCCATAGCCGTTGATGGGCTCAACACCCTGATCGATTTTCGCTATCAGCAACATTTCTTTGCCAAAAGCGGCCAGCCCGGTATGGGCAAGCAACGCACCGGCAAGGACGGGGCCGATATCATCCTCTACGTCCCCGCAGGCACCGAGATCCTGGACGAGGACCAGGAAACCGTGCTCGCCGATCTCGCCCATGTGGGAGACGAGGTCGAACTGGCGCGTGGCGGCAATGGCGGCTTTGGCAACCTGCATTTCAAATCCGCCACCAACCAGGCGCCGCGCCGCGCCAATCCCGGCCAGCCCGGCGTTGAACGCACGCTGTGGTTGCGCCTCAAGCTGATTGCGGATGCCGGGCTTCTGGGTCTGCCCAATGCCGGCAAATCGACCTTTCTGGCGGCCACGTCCAACGCGCGCCCCAAGATCGCGGACTATCCGTTCACCACGCTGCATCCCAATCTGGGCGTTGTCGGCATCGACAATGCGGAATTCGTGATCGCCGATATCCCGGGCCTGATCGCAGGGGCCCATGAGGGCGTCGGTCTGGGCGTGCGCTTTCTGGGCCATGTCGAACGCTGCTCGGTCCTGCTGCATCTGGTGGATGGCACCTCCGACACCATTGCCGAGGATTATCGCACCATCATCGCCGAACTCGAGGCCTATGGCGGTCACCTGGCCGACAAGCCCCGGATCACCGCACTCAACAAGATAGACGCATTGGATGATGAGGAACGGGCCGAGGCCAAGGCCGAACTGGAACAAGCCTGCGGCGGCCCGGTCATGATGATGTCGGGCGTATCCAGGGAAGGCGTCGACGGGGTGCTGCGCGCCCTGCGTGCTGAAATCAAGGAAGACCGGTTGCGGCAGACGGCCGGGGATGAGCCTGAACCATGGCGGCCCTGATCGATGCCAGACGCCTGGTGGTCAAGATCGGTTCGGCGCTTCTCGTTGACCGCACCACCGGCGATCTCAAGCAGGACTGGCTTCATGCGCTGGCCGAGGATGTGGCCGAGATCAAGGCACGTGGCGCGGATGTGATCCTCGTTTCCTCCGGGTCCATCGCGCTCGGGCGCGGGGTGCTGGGCCTCGGGCGCAGCGAATTGGCACTGGAACAATCCCAGGCCGCCGCTGCCGTCGGGCAGATCCGGCTTGCCCGCGCCTATGAAGAGGCCCTTGCCCCCCACAACCTGCTGACAGCCCAGATTCTGGTCACGCTTGAGGACAGCCGCGACCGGCGCCGCTATCTCAACCAACGCGCCACCATGGAGACCTTGCTCTCCCTAGGTGCCATACCGATCGTCAACGAGAATGACACGGTCGCCACCGATGAAATCCGTTATGGCGACAATGATCGCCTCGCAGCACAGGTGGCCGTCACCATTGGCGCGGATCAGCTGATCCTGTTGTCGGATGTGGATGGGTTCTATTCCGCCAACCCCGGACAGGATCCGACCGCCACGCGCTTTGACGTCATCGACGAGATCACCTCCGAGATCGAAGACATGGCGGGCGACGCAGGCTCGGGGCTCTCCAAGGGCGGGATGAAAACCAAACTGATGGCCGCAAAAACCGCCGTGGCCGCCGGATGCGCAATGGCCATTACGGAAGGTTCGCGCAACAACCCCCTGAAATCGCTGGAAAATGGTGCGCCTGCCACATGGTTCACCCCCCAGATCGACCCGCAGGCAGCGCGCAAACGCTGGATCGCCGCCATGAAACCCACCGGCGAAATCACCGTTGATTCAGGGGCCGCCCGTGCGCTCAAATCCGGAAAGTCCCTGCTGCCAGCCGGTGTTCACGCCGTCTCCGGCACCTTCGGTCGCGGCGATGCGGTGGCGATCAAGGACGCAGAGAACCACACCTTGGGCCAGGGCCTGTCACGCTATACAGCACAAGAGGCGCACGCCATCAAAGGCCGCCAATCCGCTGAAATCGAGGCGATTCTCGGCTACCCGGGACGCGCCGCTTTGATCCACCGGGATGATATGGCACTCTGAGCTCTCCTTCTTTCTGGTCACAAATACCCCGAACCGGCCCCGACACCCGCGCCAAGGACGAACATGATGAAAGACCTCGACAACATCCCCGCCATGATGGCCGAGATCGGCGCGCGCGCGCGCGAAGCCTCCCATGCCCTTGCCTTTGCCACCTCCGATCGCAAACACGCGGCTCTCATCGCGGCGGCAGATGCCGTCTGGGAGGCCCGCGCCGGGATCATCGAAGCCAATTCGAAAGATCTGGCCTATGGGGCCGAAAAAGGCCTGTCGCCTGCCATGATGGATCGTCTCATGCTGGATGAGGCGCGCATTCAGGCTGTGACCGAAGGCCTGCGCGCTGTCGCGGCGCAACCAGACCCGGTCGGCGAGGTCATCGCCGAATGGGACCGGCCCAATGGCCTGCATATCAAAAGGGTCCGCACACCTCTTGGCGTAATCGGCGTGATCTATGAAAGCCGCCCCAATGTGACCGCAGATGCCGGCGCGCTCTGCCTCAAGGCCGGCAATGCGGTCATCCTGCGGGGGGGATCGGAAAGCTTCCACTCCTCGCGCGCGATCCACGCCTGCCTTGTCGAAGGTCTCAAGGCCGCGCATCTGCCCGAGGATGCGATCCAGCTTGTGCCCACCCGCGACAGGGCCGCGGTCTCCGAGATGCTGACCATGACCGACACGATCGACGTCATCGTGCCACGCGGCGGCAAGGGCCTTGTCGGTCTGGTCCAGCGCGAAGCCCGTGTGCCGGTCTTTGCCCATCTCGAAGGCATCGTGCATATCTACATCGACAAGGATGCAGATCCCGAAAAGGCCCTCAAGGTCGTGCTGAATGCCAAGACCCGCCGCACCGGCATTTGCGGTGCCGCCGAATGCCTGCTCATTCACGACCAGATCGTCGATACGATCGGCCAGGACGTCATCCGTGCCCTGATCGATGCAGGTGTCCAAGTGCGTGCAGAAGGCCGGCTGCAGCAGATCGACGGCACCACCCCGGCCACGGACGAGGATTGGGGGCGCGAGTATCTCGACATGATCATCGCTGCGCGCCCGGTGGCTGACATCGACGCGGCTATCGAGCATATCCGCCGCTTCGGCTCAAATCACACCGATTGCATCCTGACCGAAAACCTCGATGCCCGGGACCGGTTCTTCCAGCGTCTCGATAGCGCGATCCTGATGCATAATGCCTCCACCCAGTTTGCCGATGGCGGTGAATTCGGCATGGGGGCCGAGATCGGCATCGCCACGGGCAAGATGCATGCACGCGGCCCTGTCGGTGCAGCGCAGCTGACCAGTTTCAAATACCTCGTAACTGCCCAGGGCGCGACACGCAGCTAGAACCGAATCGCAACGGATGTCTCCGTCGTCTCGACCTGCAGGCAGGTGCCGCCTTCCCGGACGATATCGGGCAACAGGGCAAACTGCACCAAAGCCGGCGTGATCCGGGCCCTGCGCATATCGCGTGTCAGATCTGACCAAAGCTCGCCGTCCAGCTGCAACCGCTCCGCGCAGCCGCGCAGCTCCCAGCCCGCGCCCGCGCGCACAACGGTGATGTGTCCCCCATAAGCCAGTGCGGTTTCCAGACATTGCAGCGCAAGAAAGGCCATCCGCACCTCTGTGCGCGCCACATCCCCTGAAACCTCCCAATCGATGCGAACCCGTCCGCCTTTTTGCAGATCGCCCAGAATCTTCAGGATCTCGCGCTCGGGCATTATCTCCTCTCCGGCCACGCCAAAGGCGATCCGAAAAAACCGGATGCGCGCGCCCGCGTTCTCGGCGCTATCACCGATCAGGGCCAGTTCCGGGCCCGGTGCCTGTCCTGCCATTTCCAAAAGTTCCAACCCGTTAACAATTGCGCCAATCGGGCTGATCAGGTCGTGACAGATGCGTGAACCTATGAGAGACGAAAGGGACTGGGTTTTGTGATCCATGATCATCCTGAGTTGCAAGTCTGAATATAAATACAATCTAGGGGCGAAATGAGCGATCTCAATGCAATTTTTACGCCTGGCATGCAGGTACGTCATCCTGGTCAGCCCGATTGGGGCGTGGGGCAGGTACAATCCAACATCGGCGGTCGCATCACGGTGAATTTTCCCGATCAGGGCAAAGTGGTGATTGATGGCAACCGCATCACGCTGGTCCCCGTCTTTGATGCCTGATCAAGGTTTACGATTCATTAACGCCCGCCGCAGTCGGTTGCCCTCAACCTGATCTTTGCGGTATCAGCCTTCATGCCCATGCTGCCGGGGCATCTGTCCTGTGCAAGGTCTATTGCGTTTCATGTCCGATCCACTTCCGCGTTTTACCGTCAAGCTTGCCGAGACAGCCGCGGAACTGCGCGCGGCTCAGGCGCTGCGCTATGAGGTCTTCGTGCGCGAACTTGGCGGCAGCGGAGACATGGTCGATCATGACGCGGGCCTCGAACGGGATCGCTTCGACCCCTTTGTCGATCACCTTATCGCCAAGGATACCGTGTCGGGGCAGGTCATCGGCGTCTATCGCCTTCTGGGAGAAGCCCAGGCCGAACGGGCCGGGCAGTTCTATTCCGAAGATGAATATGACCTGACATCCCTGCGCCAAAGCGGCCGCCGCCTTCTGGAACTGGGGCGCTCCTGCCTGCACCGGGACTATCGTGGCGGCACGGCCATGTACCATCTGTGGACAGGGCTTGCCGATTACGTCGCCGAAAATGCCATCGAGGTGCTTTTTGGCGTGGCCAGCTTCCATGGCACCGATCCCTCGCAGCTTGCCCAGCCGCTCTCGCTCCTGCATCACCAGCATCTGGCACCAGAGAACCTGCGTCCTGTCGCGCAACCCGATCATGCCCATCCGATGGATCTTCTGCCCGCGGACCAGATCGACCGCCGCGCGGCCATGGTCCAGGTGCCCTCGCTGATCAAGGCCTATCTGCGCCTGGGCGGTTTCGTGGGGCAGGGGGCCTGGATCGACCACGCCTTCAACACCACCGATGTCTGCCTGGTCCTGGACACCCAGCGCCTCAATGACCGCCAGCGCAAGCTCTATACCCGCGAGGCCACATGAGCCAAACCTGGGAAAGCGAGACCGCGCCCGATCCCATCCATATCGGCGCGATGGGTTGGGTGCGGGTTGTGCTGCGCGGCGTGCTGCTGGCCACGCTGGTGTTTGGATGCCTTGCGCTGCTGCTCGTGGTGCGCCTGATCGAGCGCCCGCTCTTTGGCCTGCACCGGCCCATCACGCCCTATATCACCCAATTCGTGTGCCGCGGCGCCTTCGTGATCCTGCGCATGGGCTTTTCCACCCACGGATCGCTCATGAGCGCGCGTGGCGCAGTGGTTGCCAATCACACGTCCTGGCTTGATATCTTTGCGCTCAATGCACGCAAGCGCATCTATTTCGTCTCCAAATCCGAAGTCGCCAACTGGCCGGGCATTGGCTGGCTGGCGCACGCGACGGGCACGGTCTTCATCGAACGCAACCCCAGGCGCGCGCGCGAACAGACCGCTCTCTTCGAGGCGCGGCTGATGGCCGGTCACAAGCTGCTGTTCTTTCCCGAAGGCACCTCGACCGACGGGCTGCGCGTTTTGCCGTTCAAGACCACGCTGTTTGCCGCCTTCTTCTCGGATCATCTGCGCGATCACATGCATATCCAGCCCGTGGCGCTGGTGTTTCGCGCCCCGAAGGGACAGCCCGCGCGGTTTTACGGCTGGTGGGGCGAGATGGAGTTCGGCCCCCACCTGCTCAAGACCCTCGCGGCCCCCAGACAGGGCGCGGTCGAGGTGCATTACCTGTCCCCCGTCCGCGTGGCCGATTTCACCAGTCGCAAGGAGCTTGCCGCCCATCTCGAGGCCGCAATCCGCACAGCCCACAGCCTGGCGCTTGGATGAAGCCCCGCAGATCGGACCGCGGCTTCTTTCTGGTTGCAAATACCCGATCCCGGCGTCGACACAGGCACGGGCTCAGGGCTTGCGCTCCCTGCAATCGTCCCCTATAGGCGCAGTCACGAAACCCGCAGGCGGGGTTTGGGCCAATGGGGGAGACATCCCCAAAGGTCCGCCGGTTGGCGCATCCGCGTCGAAACCCCCGCCGAGGCATGAAACCGGAAAGGTAAAAACGCATGGCTCTTCCTGAGTTCACAATGCGTCAGCTGCTTGAAGCTGGCGTTCACTTCGGCCACCAAACGCAACGCTGGAACCCCCGCATGGGCCCGTTCATCTATGGCGCGCGCAATGGCATCCATATTCTTGACCTGACACAGACCGTCCCGATGCTGGACGCTGCTCTGAACGTGATCCGCGAAACCGTGGCCAAAGGTGGCCGGGTTCTTTTCGTGGGCACCAAGCGTCAGGCCGCACAACCCGTCGCCGAGGCGGCCGAGAAAAGTGCGCAATACTACATGAACCACCGCTGGCTGGGCGGCACGCTGACCAACTGGCAGACCGTGTCGAATTCGATCGCGCGTCTCAAGCAGATCGACGAAGCGATGGTCGAAGGGGCCGAAGGCCTCACCAAGAAAGAGCGTCTGGGCATGGAGCGCGATCAGGGCAAACTGCAAGCCTCCCTTGGCGGTATCCGTGAAATGGGCGGTGTGCCCGATCTTCTCTTCGTCATCGACGTCAAGAAAGAAGCGCTCGCGATTGCTGAAGCCAACAAGCTGGGCATCCCGGTTGTGGCGGTCGTCGATACCAACTGCTCGCCCGATGGCATCGACTATATCATCCCCGGCAATGACGACGCGGCCCGTGCCATTTCGCTGTACTGCGATCTGGCAGCCCGTGCAGCGCTTGACGGGATGAGCGCACAGCTCGGTGCCGCAGGTGTCGACATGGGCGCGATGGAAGAAGCGCCTCTCGAAGAGACCCTGATCGAAGAAGCTCCTGCCGCTGCCGAAGAGGCACCTGCGGAAAGCTGACGCGCCAGTGTCACTGACTTGACATATGGGGCAGGCAAAAACCTGCCCCAAACCCTGACAGATTTGAGGAGAGCCAAGATATGGCAATCACAGCAGCAATGGTGAAAGAACTGCGCGATTCGACTGGCGCAGGCATGATGGACGCGAAAAAAGCGCTGACCGAAACCAATGGCAACATGGACGAAGCCGTTGACTGGCTGCGCACAAAGGGTCTGGCCAAAGCGGCCAAGAAATCCGGCCGCACAGCCGCCGAAGGTCTGGTCGCCGTCCATGTGGATGGCAACACCGGTGTCGCGGTCGAGGTGAACTCGGAAACCGACTTTGTCGCCAAGAACGCCGAATTCCAGGAAATGGTTGGCAAGATCGCCTATGCGGCCGCCGGTGCGGACGACGTCGAAGCGCTCAAGGCCATGGATCTGGGCGGCAAGTCCGTCGAAGATCTGATCACATCGAAAATCGCAACCATCGGCGAAAACATGTCCCTGCGTCGCATGGCCAAACTGTCGGGTCAGACAGTGGTGACCTATGTGCATAACGCGGCCACCAACGGCATGGGCAAAATCGGTGTTCTGGTTGCCATGGATGGCGGCGACGAGGCATTCGGCAAGCAGGTCGCGATGCATATCGCAGCCGTCAACCCTGCCGCCCTCTCCGAGCCGGACATGGACCCGGCCGTTGTCGAGAAGGAAAAGCAGGTCCAGATGGATATCGCCCGCGAATCCGGCAAGCCCGAGGCGGTGATCGAAAAGATGATCGAAGGTCGGATGAAGAAATTCGTAGCGGAATCGACTCTGCTGAGCCAGCAATTCGTCGTGAACCCTGACCTGACGGTCAGTGCCGCGGCCAAAGAGGTCGGTGCCACGATCACAGGTTTCGTGCGCCTGGAAGTGGGCGAAGGCATCGTGGTCGAGAAAGAAGACTTTGCCGCCGAAGTGGCCAAGGCCGTTCAGGGCTAAGCTGCAACCGATCCGGTAACATGATTTGCGGCGCGCCTTCGGGTGCGCCGTTTTCATGTCAAAGGCTGGGCCTTGGCACCGGGTCGCAATCGCGTCTACTTGCTATGCCCCCGAGGTAAGGTGAAGGGGTCACGCCGCCACGCGACCCCTTCACTGACGACCCTTCATTTTGGGGATGGTCAGGTCTGTCAGATCCGACACGACAGTGGAAAAATACACGATCGTGCCGGCTTCCGGTAGGCCGGACGAAACGCAGAGCCTTGAAATCACAAGGGTTCGCTTCGTATGTCCCTCTGGCAAATGCCACCACTCAGGGAACAGGATCAGACTGCGCGTTTAGCCATGATCAAGAAAGTCATGTATTCCTTACCCTGCGTCACCTTGGTGCCGTAGAATTCGACCTATCGTCTTGTCACAGGTGTTTCAGGGGGGCTTCAGGCTTCCAGAACGAACATCTGGTTGACCATCGCCGCCTTCAGCACTGCCTGCGCCGTGGTCTCAACCGACAGCGCCTCGCGCGCCAGGCGCAGATGTTTTTCCACCGTTGCCGTCGTGAGGCCCATCAACATCGCGATGTCCTGCGTAGTCTTGCCATCTCCGACCCATTCCAGTGCTTCAAGCTGGCGCGGGGTGAGGGCGCGATTGGGCCCACTATAGGGCAGGGTCAGGATCTTGAGATGGGCGACATTGTTCATCAGGTGAATGTCGCGCCCGTGCTCTTGCCAGATAGCATCGACCGCGTCCTGGCTCATGCCCGGTTTTGCCGTCAGGGCGATCGCCCCCTTCGAGCGGGCCGAGACCGATTTGAAGCTGATCGTATAGCCCGCCGTCACCTTCATTTTCAGATTGAACGCGACCACTTTTTGCTCGTGCGGGGTCAGCTCACGGCAGTCGAACATCTCCCCGACCAGTCGCCAGCTGCCCGCGCCTTCATTGGCCAGGGCCCAGCGGGTCATCGGCGCGTGAAAATACAGACCTTCGCCCAGAAACACGGATGTGTACTCGGGATCATGATTGGTCAGGATCGTGAAATCCTCGGGATCTCCAAGTGAGGTATCCGTGCGGTAGCGCGTAAAGCCATAAAGCAGGCGGTCAAACCCGTATTCGGCCATCTTTTCGCAATGTGCCGACCACAGCTCTTCAAGCGACTTGGTGTTTGAGACGTAATGCAGGTAGGGTCGCAACCTCATGCCGTATCCCCCTCCAGATGCGCCCTGAGCCTGTCCAGCCCATCCAGATACCCCTGCGGGCCGCGCCCGCAAATCTGGGCGATGGCAACCTTTTCGATGTAGGAAAGATGACGGAACGGCTCGCGCGCATGAATGTCGCTCAGATGCACCTCGACCACAGGAAGTTCCACGGACGAGATCGCATCCATCAACGCGATCGACGTATGCGTATAGGCTCCGGCATTCAGGATAACACCGTCATGCACACCGCGCGCATCGTGCAGCGCATCAATCAGGATACCCTCATGGTTGGATTGCAGGCAGGTCACATGCCAGCCCCAGAGTGCCGCATGGAGTTCGCACATGTTTTCGATTTCCGGCAGGGTGGTGGCCCCGTAGACCTCGGGCTGTCGCGTGCCTAACAGGTTCAGGTTTGGGCCGTTGAGAACTAGAACCGACGTCATTGAATAGCCATCCTCGCTTGCATGTCTTGTTAGACTGGCCAAGCTTATCCTGTCCAGCCCGCGTTGAATGCACAGAATGCGAGTCACCGTCTGATTGTGTCATTTCCATGGAACATTATGCAAAATGCTGCAAACTGGCTGAATCTTGCGCATCGCAGTCAGCATGAACCCCGCCGGGTGGTTCCGGCAACGTGCCGCTCTTCAACCAACCCAGCCGGAGCGTGCAACGGGCTTGTGGACCGGCTGAGGGGAATATCGGGGCAGGGGCACAATGCGCTGTCGCATGTCGCTGGCCAAGACAGTGACATGCTGTTTGTGATTGCATTGTCCCGACATGTGGCCGAACCATAGCGGACAATCATCGAGTATCGTCAAATACCCATGCATCTCACGCCAATCCTGCTAAGACATCTGCATGAGCGCGCTTGACCCCATCTGGCCCCAGATCCGCACCATTGGCATCGATGGCGTGCTGGTCAGCTTTGGCGATGTCCTGAGCGAGCCTGCCAATCGCGCGGCACTTGCGTTTCGGGCCGCGGTGGATCGTGAAAGCTGGGATGGTGTGGAAGAGACCTCGACCTCACTGGTGTCGACCTTCCTGCGCTTTGATCCGCTGCATCTGAGCCATGCCGCTTTGAACGCGCATCTGACGGCCTTTCTGGCCAGCACGGATTGGTATGCGGCCGATCTGCCTTCGGGGCGGCGGTTGTTTCGAATTCCCACGGTGTTCGGCACCGATCTTGCCCCTCAACTGGACGAGGCCGCACAGGCCGCCGGTCTCAGCGTCGAGGACGCCACACGGTCGATCACACAGACCCGCGTGCGGGTTCAGACCATCGGATTTGCTCCCGGTCAGCCTTATCTGGGTGTCCTGCCCAAGGCCTGGGATATTCCGCGGCAGCAGGATCTCACACCAAGGGTCGCGGTCGGTGCCTTGGTTGTTGCCATCCGGCAATTGGTGATTTTTTCGGTCTCGACGCCGACCGGCTGGCGTCATCTGGGCCAGACGACTGTGCGCCTGTTCCGGCCCGATAGCGATGAACCTTTCCTTCTGCGCCCGGGTGATGAGGTTGAATTTCATCCCATAACACGCTCGGAATACGACATTATCATGAAAAATGACCCGCTTGGCGGCGTTGTGAGCGAGGCGCTCGGATGAGGCGCAAGCTGATCTGCCATTCTGTGGGTCCGGGCGTAAGCATTCAGGATTTGGGACGCTCTGGCACTCTGGCTTTCGGCCTGTCACGCGGAGGTGCAGCCGACCGCATGGCGATCTTCGAGGGGGCGGCCTTGCTGGGCCAGAGCCCAGAGCACGCGGCCATCGAGATGAGCGGCATGGGCGGCGTATTCGAGGCGACCGAGGATATGCGCATCGCCCTGACCGGTGCGCCGATGAAAGCGGATATCGACGGCACCCGGCTGACGTGGAATGCGTCACATCTTTTGCAAGCCGGTGCGCGCTTGACCCTTGGGTCGGTCATCAAGGGCAGCTACGGGTATCTTCATCTGGGTGGCGGCGTGGCTGAACCCATGCGTCTGGGTGCGCAATCTGCCCATCTGGCGGCTGGATTGGGAGGGGCGCTGGGGCAGGGTGCCCAGATCGCCATCGGTGCGGACAGGGGCACGCACACAGGAATGACGCTGGCCGTGACCTCTCGGTTTGACGGTGGAGAGGTCCGCGTAACCCCCAGCTTGCAAACCGCGTATTTCCCACGGAACACGCTGGATCGCTTTGAAAACACTCAGTTTACCCGGGATGCGCGCGGCAATCGCATGGGCGTCAAAATGACGTCCAAGGGTCAGGGCTTTCTGGTTGAAGGCGGGCTTGTGGTGCTGTCTGAAATCATTGTTCCGGGCGATATTCAGGTCACGGGCGACGGCACTCCGTTTGTTCTGATCGCCGAAAGCCAGACCACCGGCGGCTATCCCCGGATCGCCACGGTCCTGCCCACGGATCTGGCGCGCGTCGCCCAGGCCGGGGTTGGCGCGCAGATCCGTTTCCGCTTCGTGCCGGTCGAGGAGGCGGTCGAGATCCACCGCCGCGACATGGCCGAGATTCACGCCTTGCCCAAACGCATACAGCCTTTGGTGCGAGATCCTTCTACAATAGCTAATCTTTCAGAATTTCAATTGATTAGCGGCGTTACCTCAGGCAATATTCACGAGGAGGAACCATCATGACTCTATCCGTAGATCTCAACGCAGATATGGGCGAAAGCTTTGGCCCATGGGTTATGGGCAATGACGGCGGATTGCTGGATGTCATCACATCGGCAAACATCGCCTGCGGGTTTCATGCCGGTGATCCCGATGTCATGGCTTCCACCATGGCGCTGGCGCGGGACAAGGGCGTTGGCATCGGATCGCATCCGGGTTTTCGGGATTTGCAAGGGTTTGGCCGCCGTCGCATCACGCTGCCGGATGCCAGCCTGGCCAATCTCGTGCGCTACCAGGTGGCGGCATCCGCCGGAATGGCCCGCGCTTTGGGCTCCGAGCTGCGCCATGTGAAGCTGCATGGCGCAATGGCCAACATGACC
The DNA here is from genome assembly GCF_049276915.1 of Aestuariivita sp. Classification (NCBI taxonomy): domain Bacteria; kingdom Pseudomonadati; phylum Pseudomonadota; class Alphaproteobacteria; order Rhodobacterales; family Paracoccaceae; genus Aestuariivita; species Aestuariivita sp. The sequence goes on from NZ_JBASXK010000087.1 coordinate 17,548, forward strand.
TCGGAAAACCTGCATATGGCGCGCGTCTGCTACGAGGCCGCGCTGTCGGTCGTGCCTGATACGATCATCATGGTTCTGGCCGGCACCGCACAGGAACAGGCAGTGCGTGAGCTTGGCTGCTCCTGGGCCGGAGAGATATTTGCCGATCGCGCTTACAACGACGATGCCACGCTGGTGGACCGGTCTCAGCCGGGGGCGGTGATCCATGATCCGGCAATCGCAGGTCCGCGTATGGTCGAGATGGTAAAGGCCGGCGCGATCATCACCGAAAGCGGCAAACGTATCGCCACCCATATCGACACGATCTGCCTGCATGGCGACACACCAACCGCATTGGAGATTGCGAAATCCGTGCGCACATCTCTGCAAGAGGCCGGAATTCGCGTTGAAAGGCTCAGTGGAAGGCATTGATCAAAAAGGGAATATATCAGTGACGTCTCGCGTCTTCGGCAATTCGCAGCATATATAATAATTACATAATACTGATTATAAGTGTTTAGCATCAACCGAGGTGGATTCACAAACGAAGTGCAAATTTTGTACCAAGGTACTGAATTGCATGGAGTTAAATTATGGGCTGCTGTTACCCTCACCTGAGCTTGGATGAACGCCGCAAGATTGCCAACTGGCGATATGCGAAGACGCCGGTTTCTGAGATTGCCGATCGCTTGGGCCGCGACCCCTCAACGATCTATCGCGAGATCAAGCGCAACTCGGTGCGCTTTGATGACCAGCCAGAGCTGAATGGCTATCACGCGCTCTGCGCTCAGGACAAATACGAAGACCGCCGTGTCATCCATCGCAAGCTGATCCGATATCCCAAAATTATGGCGGCTGTGCGGAGCGGTTTTGAAGCGGGATGGTCGCCCGAACAGATCGCGGGACGGATGCGTCTTGAGCGTCATCCGATGCGGGTGAGCCACGAGACAATCTATCGCTATGCCTACTCCAAGGATGGCCGTGCTGAGAAGTTCTATCAGCATCTGCCCCGCCATCGGCGCAATCGCAGGCCGCGAGGGATGCGTAAGCAGCATGGAAGCCAGTTTCTGGAGGCTTTGGCCATAAAGCACCGTCCTGAGACCATTGGTGAACGCAGCGAGTTCGGTCATTGGGAGTGCGATCTCGTCATGTTCCGCAAGGAGTTTGGCAAGGCCAACGTGACCTCGCTGGTCGAGCGTGTCAGCCGGTTTGCGGTCGTACTAAAGAATACTGATCGGCAGTCCAAACCTGTCATGGAAGGCCTGATTGATGGCCTGTCTTCTTTGCCATCCCATGCCCGACAATCGATCACCTTTGATCGCGGCACAGAGTTCAGCGCCTGGCAGCATATGAAAGACGGTCTTGGCGCGGATCCGTGGTTCTGCGATCCGCAATCTCCTTGGCAAAAAGGTACGGTCGAGAACACCAACAACCGTCTCCGCCGCTACCTGCCCCGCAAGTCCGATCCTACGTCGTTCACAAATCGATATTTGAGGTCGATTTGCGACCGCCTCAACGCAACGCCTCGTAAATGTCTGGGGTATCAAACCCCTGCCGAAGTGTTCCGCACAAAGCTAATGGAAGGAGCATCATCGCCCTGATATGTTGGAACGGCAGAAATTGCGCTTCGCCATGAGTTCTCACTAGGGAGGAGTCACACCCTCGTCCTTGGGATCTGCCTCGGCACCTGTGTCGTCCTGCGCCCGCGCCATGAGAGCGATCTTCTGCGTGGCTTCATATTGAGACAGAAAAACCTGACCGGTGAGGTCTTTGAGGAAATGCTGCTCTTTCAGGCGATCCATCACCGGGCCCTTTACCTCGGACAGGTGAAGCTGAACGCCCATTTCGCGAAGCCGTTCGTTGATCATCTCCAGCGAC
>NZ_JBASXK010000088.1:0-29804 GCF_049276915.1 Aestuariivita sp.
TCTGAAATCGCGCCCGTAGCGCTTCCGGCAAAGGTGCTGACATGATCCATCCTCCCAAACAGGATGAATCACAGATCAGGCTTCAAGGGAATCCTTACGATTCAGGTTTTCGGCGGGACGCTTTAAGGCAGTCTTTGCGCCCGCCAGCGCGATCCCAGCGCCCCTTTACATCGACGTCATGATCCATTGCCTGTCCCCTCTGGTGACGCATGAGCCGGGCAGAAGCGAGGCGGTGGCACGCCATAAAAAATGCAGCCAGCCAAGGCGCTGCAGACAGAGCCAAGAAAAAGATGTCTGAGCGATGTTCTTTTTGACCCATGTCAAAGTTTCGCCCGGTCGTGAATGGGACAACACAACCCAAGCCGCCAACTGCAGGAGCGATTCCATTGTCCGACAGCTCGGATCAGCCGCCAAGCCTTTACAAGGCGCGCGAACCGATTTTTCCGAAACGTGTTTCCGGGAATTTCCGTAATCTCAAATGGGTGATCATGGCGGTCACCCTGGGCATTTACTACATCACGCCCTGGATCCGCTGGGACCGCGGTCCGAACCTGCCCGATCAGGCGGTGCTGCTGGATATGGCCAACCGCCGGTTCTATTTCTTCTGGATCGAGATCTGGCCGCATGAGTTTTACTTTGTGGCGGGCCTTTTGATCATGGCCGGACTGGGCCTGTTCCTGTTCACCTCGGCATTTGGTCGGGTCTGGTGCGGCTATACCTGCCCACAGACGGTCTGGACCGATCTGTTCATTCTGGTGGAGCGTTGGATAGAAGGCGATCGAAACGCGCGCCTCAGGCTGCACCGTCAGGAAAAGATGGACGCACGCAAGTTGCGCCTGACCCTGACCAAATGGGTAAGCTGGCTTTTGATTGCGCTGGCAACCGGTGGGGCCTGGGTGTTCTATTTCGCCGACGCGCCGACCCTGCTGCGCGATCTGGTGACGCTGAACGCCCATCCGATTGCCTATACGACAGTGGCGATCCTGACATTCACCACCTTCTTCTTTGGCGGTTTCGCGCGCGAGCAGATCTGCATCTATGCCTGCCCATGGCCGCGCATTCAGGCCGCCATGATGGACGAAGATACCATCACGGTCGGCTATCGTGGCTGGCGTGGAGAGCCGCGCAAACACTCCGAGGAAGCCGCCAATGCGGCCGAGCAGGGGGATTGCATCGATTGCATGGCCTGCGTGAACGTCTGTCCGATGGGGATCGACATCCGCGACGGGCAACAGATGGAATGCATCACCTGCGCGCTTTGCATCGATGCCTGTGACGACATCATGGCCAAGATCGGCAAGCCGCGCGGGCTGGTGGATTACATGGCGCTGTCGGATGAGCCTCTGGAACGCACCGGCAAACCGCCCAAAAGCATCTGGGTACATGCGTTCCGCCCACGCACGATCATGTACACCACATTGTGGTCACTGGTGGGCTTTGCGCTGGTGTTTGCTCTGTTCATCCGCTCGCCGATTGATCTGAACGTCGCGCCCGTGCGCAACCCGGTCTATGTGACCATGTCGGACGGGTCGATCCGCAATGCCTATGACGTGCGACTGCTGAACAAAAGCAACGATGATACGACCTTCCGCCTCTTTGTGACCGGCCATTCGCAATTGCGTCTGCAACTGGAAGGCACGCCCTATCAAACCGTGGACATCACGGCCCAGGGCATGCGCCTGCAGCGGGTCTATGTCGTCTCGCCCCCCAACTCAGACCCGGCGCTTGCCGAGCGGACCGAGCTGCGCTTCTGGGTCGAGGATCTGTCCAATGGCAAACGCGCCTATGCGGATTCCACCTATTTCGGAACAGGAGATTAAACCCATGGCAACGCGCGAATTCACCGGAACACACGCAGCACTGATCTTTGGCGGCGCATTTTCCGTCATCATCACGGTAAACCTTGCCCTGGCCTATAATGCGGTCAGCACCTTTCCGGGCCTCGAGGTCAAGAACTCTTATGTGGCCTCCCAGCAGTTTGACGCCAGGCGCGATGCGCAACTGGCGCTGGGCTGGTCGGTGCGCGCGGATGCCCGAGATGGCCAGGTGATCCTGTCGATCACCGATGCAAACGGGGCACCGGTGCAGGTGGCCGATCTGGATGCAACGCTGGGCCGGGCCACGCATGTCAAAGACGATCTGCGACCCGAGTTCGTCTTTGATGGCAAGGCCTATGTGGCGCCGGCTGATCTGGGCAAGGGCAACTGGAACATCCGTATGGTGGCGCGGGCCGATGACGGGACCGAGTTCACCCAGCGTGTCATTCTGCATGTGCGGGGCTAGGCCCGCATGACCGCGCATATGTCCCCATCGGCCGCAGCCTGTCCGGGATGCCTTGCCGCACCCCGGGATGCGGTCGAGGTGCCACTTGCGCCCGGGCGTCTTGCCCTGTCTCTGCCCCAGATCCATTGTCAGGCCTGCATTGCCGGGGTCGAGCGTATTCTCAACCGCGATCCCCGGGTGACCTCGGCGCGGGTGAACCTGACGCTCAAACGCGCGATGATCGAGGCCGATGGCGACGTGAGGGCTGCCGATCTCGTGGCGGCACTCGGGGCGGGCGGGTATGAAGCCCATGAGCTTGATCCGGGTGCGCTGAAGGCGACACAGACCGACCGCGCGGGGCGCGATCTGCTGATGCGGCTTGCGGTGGCGGGCTTTGCATCGATGAATGTGATGCTTTTGTCGGTCTCTGTCTGGTCGGGTGCGCAAGATGCGACGCGTGACATGTTCCACTGGATTTCCGCCGCCATCACCTTGCCGGCCATTGCCTTTTCCGCCCAGCCCTTCTTTCGCAGCGCCTGGTCCGCGCTGAGGGTGCGCAAGCTGAACATGGATGTTCCGATCGTGCTGGCCATCGTGCTGGCGCTGGTGACATCGCTTTGGGAGACCGCGCTGTCCGGGCATCACGCCTATTTCGACGCCGCGATGGCGCTGACCTTTTTCCTGCTGGCCGGGCGATATCTGGATTACCGGACCCGTGCGGCGGCGCGCTCGGCTGCTGAAGAGCTTGCAGCACTTGAAGTCCCGCGCGCCTGGCGGCTGGAAAACGGGGCCGAGGTCGAAGTCTCTGTGGCGTCGCTGGCGGTGGGCGACCGCATTCTGGTGCGCCCGGGCGGGCGTATGCCGGTGGATGGTGTGGTGCGCGACGGGCAATCCGAACTGGACCGCTCCTTGCTGACGGGCGAGACACTCCCTGTCTTTGCAAGCGCCGGGCAGGTGGTCAGCGCGGGCGAGGTCAATCTGACAGGTCCGCTGACGATCGAGGCAACGGCGGTTGGCTCGGACACCTCGCTGCACCGCATGACAGATCTGGTGGCAATCGCCGAGTCCGGCCGCTCGAACTACACCTCGCTCGCGGACAAGGCGGCCAAGCTCTATGCGCCGGGGGTTCATATCCTGGCCGCGCTCAGCTTTCTGGGCTGGTACCTCTATACCTGGGATGTGCGCACCGCGCTCAATATCGCGGCGGCGGTTCTTATCATCACTTGCCCCTGCGCGCTGGGCCTTGCGGTGCCAGCGGTGACGACCGCCGCCTCTGGTCGGTTGTTTCGAAAGGGGATGCTGATCAAGGATGCCACGGCGCTTGAGCGTCTGGCCGCCGTGGACACGGTCGTGTTCGACAAGACCGGAACCCTGACGGCGGGCACGCCTGAATTGACCAATTCAGGCGATCATGACCGCGCTACCCTGGAAGTGGCGCTTGGGCTGGCCGAGGTGTCATCGCATCCTCTCTCGCGGTCCCTGACCCGTGCTGCGCGCGCGGCCGGCATCAAGGCGGCCAGGCTCAGCGATGTTGTCGAAGTTCCCGGCTATGGCACGCAAGCCAGCTGGAAGGGGCGTCGCGTCCGTCTGGGCCGGGGTGCCTGGGTCGGTGCCGATGCGGCGCAAGGCACAACCGCGTGGCTCAGCGTCGACGGGGATCAGCCGCGCGCTTTCCGCTTCAGCGATGCGCTGCGCGCGGGGGCCGAAGAGGCGGTGGCAGAGCTTTTGGCGGCAGGCTACCACGTCATTCTGATGTCCGGTGACACGTCTTTTGCCGTGCGCGACCTGGCGGCGCGTCTTGGCATTGAAACCTGGGTGGCCGAGGCCCTGCCCGAGGACAAGGCCCATCGCGTCCGGCAACTGGCCAGCGAAGGGCGGCATGTGCTGATGGTTGGAGATGGCCTGAACGATACAGCGGCCTTGTCGGCGGCGCATGTGTCCATATCCCCAGCATCCGCGCTGGATGCAGCGCGGGTTGCATCGGACATCGTGCTGCTGGGCACAGATCTGACGCCAATCCCCGAAAGCCTTGGCGTGGCAAAGCGCGCGGTCAGGCGTATCCGCGAGAACTTTCAGATTGCGACCGTCTACAACATCATCGCCGTGCCGCTGGCGGTTGCCGGGCTGGCGACTCCGTTGATCGCTGCCTTGGCGATGTCGGCCTCGTCGATTACCGTCTCCCTGAACGCATTGCGGTTGAGGTGACGACATGGGCGTGCTGAGCTATCTGATCCCGATTTCCCTGACACTGGGTGCCGTCGGTCTGGTGGCCTTCATCTATACTGTGCGCTCAAATCAGTATGAGGATCCCGAAGGCGATAGCCGCCGGATCCTGAACGATGAATGGGACGATCACCCCAAGCCCTGACACGGTGCCTGTGCGCTTCGCATCTGACGCGCAGGTCGCCGTCAACCGGGCCCGATCATGAAGCAATTGACGTTGCGCGCCTGCAGGCGGCGGCAGGCCAGATCCGCGCTGTCGCGGCTCATGCCAAGGAAATTCGCGTCAAAACCGCGTGGTCCCTTGACCACTTTGCGCAAAGATCCATCAAGCGATGATATATCCGACAGGGCGGTGCGCAGCAGGACCTTTTCGGCCTGATACCGGCTGGAGTAGCGGCCAAGATTGATGCCCCAATGCTTGCCGCCTGATGTGGATACCCGTGTGACGACTTCGCGTTGCGCGTCGTCGATCGGGTCGGCCTTTACAACATTCGCCACGGTGATCGCTTCGGTTTCCGGGCGCGCGGCCGGGCGCGGCACGGCCTCAAGCGCCGAGATGATGGCCGTGGGGGCAACATTTTTCTCGGGTGGAGCGGAGGGCGTTGCGGTCTTGGCCAGCGCGACCGCTTCGGCGATTTCCTGACGCAGGATGTCTTCTTCCGCCTTGGCGGTCTGTGCAATCGCCTCGGCTAGCAGAACCGGGACGCCGGTGCCGGTCCCCGGTCGAAGTTGCGGGCGCAGGCTCTTGTTGACGGCTCCGCTGACGCGAATTGTCTTGCCAGCCCCCTGATTGGTCTGTGCCGTGGCGGTATAGACCGGAGGCGGCGGTTGGCGCAAAGGGGCGTTCGAGGGGGCGCGACGGAAGCCCAGATCAAGCAGCTTGGCGACCTCGGCATTGCGCGAGGTTGTCGATTTGCCGCCGAAAACCGTGGCGATGATGCGTTCGTTGCCGCGTTGCGCCGAAGCCACAAGATTGAAACCTGCCGCCCGCGTATAGCCGGTCTTGATCCCATCCGCCCCGCGATAGGCCGCAAGAAGACGGCGGTTGGTGTTGTTGACCGTCTTGATCCCGGCATGTGTCGATTGGCGCGAGAAGAGATTGTAATATTGCGGATAGTCATAGAGCAATCTGCGTCCCATGATCGTCATGTCGCGGGCAGATGACAGGTGGCCGGCCTCGGTCAGGCCATGGGCGTTCTTGAAGGTCGTCCGGGTCATGCCCAGGGCTTTTGCGGTTGCGTTCATGCGTCTTGCAAAGGCGGCTTCGGAGCCCGAGATCGCCTCGGCAATCGCGGTTGCCGCGTCATTGGCTGATTTCACCGCAGAGGCGCGGATCAGGTAGCGCAGCGCGATACGCTGCCCGGGGGCCAGGCCCAGTTTCGAGGGCGGTTCCGAGGCGGCTTTCTTGGAGACACGGACCTGGGTGTCCAGCGTGATCTCGCCATTCTTGACCGCTTCGAACGCGATATAGAGCGTCATCATCTTGGTCAGCGAGGCAGGGTGCAATCTGGTATCGGCGTTGCGCGAATGGAGCACTTCGCCGGTGCGCGCGTCCATGACCATCGCAGCATAGGGCGCCGCCGCCACGCTGAGCGGAAGGATGACGCAAAACCATATTGCGGTGAAAACATATAGCCCAAGACGGGCCGGGCTGATGCGCCGAACCTGCACGATGTTTGCCTCTGTCTGCCTCATGTCGCCGATTTTTCGGCTGACTTCATTATCTGATTGCCAAAATGCTAACACAGCAGAATCACAAAAGAAAGTTGCAAGTTGCAGTGATATTTCCGGCTATCGCAATGCGTGTAGACCAGATATGGGGTCTCGCGCGTCTTCGACCGCTAAACCGGCAATTGTGTCGAAAATGGGGCAAATAGTTCAGCTGTTAACTGATGGCGTCCAGCAAATCAGGCAACGCACCCAGGTCGGCGATTTCGTGAAAGCGCGGGGCGTGTTTCGGGGCCGGTGCGGCTTCGATTTCCCACTCCAGCCCATGGGGCACAAACACGCCCCAGCCGCCGATCTCGATCACCGGGACGACATCCGAGCGCATGGAGTTGCCGATCATCATCGCGCGCGCGGCACCGTCTGCCTGCCGTGTGAAGATGCGGTCATAGACCTCGGGGGTCTTGTCCGACACGATCTCGACTCCGTCAAACAGATCGCCAAGGCCCGATTGTGCCAGCTTGCGTTCCTGATCCAGAAGGTCGCCCTTGGTGATCAACAGAACGCGGTAGGTTTCGGCCACGCTTTGCACCACGTCCCGCGCATGGGGCAGCAGTTCGATCGGGTGTTGCAGCATGTCCTGCCCGGCGTCCAGCAGTTCCGCAATGACCGAGGCCGGTACACGTTGATCGGTCACTTCGATCGCGGTTTCGATCATCGACAGCACGAAGCCTTTGATCCCGTATCCGTAGTGGCCCAGATTGCGACGTTCGGCATCCAGCAGGCGGGCCATGAGGTGATCGGAATCGGTATAGGCACGCAACAGATCGGCAAAGCGCTCCTGCGTGAGCCGATAGAAGCGTTCGTTCTGCCAAAGCGTATCATCGGCATCAAAGGCAATACAGGTCAGTGAGGTCATGGTGCTTTCAGTGCTGCCACGTCTTTTCTAATTTTTCTCAGGCGTTATATAGACTACTCACGGACCAAACCTGAGAACGGCGCGACTTTCAACAATGACAAAGACACCCTGGATCATGGCGGACGATAGCGAGAACGGCGATGACGCGTCGGTTATCACCGAAACGCGCCCCAAGACCAAGCGCCCGCCTTTGTACAAGGTGCTGTTGCTCAATGATGATTACACGCCCATGGAATTCGTCGTGCATGTGCTGGAACGGTTCTTTGGCATGACCCATGCGCAGGCGTTCGAAGTGATGCTGACCGTTCACAAGAAGGGTGTCGCCGTGGTGGGCGTGTTCAGCCATGAGATTGCCGAAACCAAGGTCGGTCAGGTCATGGACTTTGCGCGCCGCCATCAGCACCCTTTGCAGTGCACGATGGAGAAAGAGGACTGATCCTCGCAAATGTCGCCTAGGGTTTCTCTGGCACTTGAAGCAGGCAGCCTGACCCTGCCTGATGCGCCCATATTGGTGATGCATCCGCGCGCGGATGCCGACCTTTCGGCGCTGCCGCAGGATCGTGTGACCATCGTGCAGCCGTTTTTTCCCGATCATGCGGTGTGGTCCGCGCGGGGCTATCGCTGTGCGCCCGGTCTGGCCGGGCGTTTTGGAGCGGCAATCGTGTTCCTGCCGCGCGCCAAGGCGCAGGCGCGGGCGATGCTGGCGGATGCCGCTGCGGCTGTGGATGGGCTGGTCATCGTGGATGGTGCCAAGACCGATGGCGTTGACAGCATCCTCAAGGATCTGCGCAAGCGGGCCGAGGTGTCGGCACCGATTTCCAAGGCGCATGGCAAGATCTTCTGGTTTGTCCCACCGCCAGAGGGGTTTGCGGATTGGGTTGCCCCGCCGACACAGGTGGATGGATTTCAAACCGCGCCGGGCGTGTTTTCCGCAGACGGGATTGATCCGGCGTCGGCCCTTCTGGCCGGGGTCTTGCCCGCAAAGCTGGGGCGACGAGTGGCGGATCTGGGCGCGGGCTGGGGCTATCTGTCGGCGCAGGTGCTGACGTGTGCCAGTGTCGAACGGCTGCATGTGGTCGAGGCCGATCACGTCGCGCTGGACTGCGCGCGCGCGAATATCCCCGATCCCAGGGCCGAGTTTCACTGGGCCGATGCGACCACATGGCGACCTGACGAACCGGTGGATGCTGTGGTGATGAACCCGCCCTTTCACACCAATCGCGCCGCGGATGCCGGCCTGGGGCAGGCCTTTGTCGCAGCGGCTGCACAGATGCTGACGCCCTCTGGCACGCTCTGGATGGTGGCCAATCGCCATCTGCCTTATGAAACCGCGCTGCGCGAGCTGTTTCGTGAGGGCGATGAACTGGCGGGAGACGGCCGCTTCAAACTTTTCCGCGCATCACGTCCCACTCGCGCGCGACGCTAAAGGCCGCTAGGCTCAGGTTCAGATAGGGAGACAGCCCGCATGTCATTTTCCATCGCCGGAAAGACCGCCATCGTCACCGGGGCCGCCAATGGCATTGGCCTGGCGATTGGCAGGCATTTTGCCGAGAAGGGCGCGAATGTGATGTTCGCGGATATGGATGAGAAACGGTTGCTTGATGAACTGGGCGAACAGAGCGACGACAGCAATGTCCGCTTTTTCGCCGGTGATCTGCGCGAGAAACTGACGATCGCCAATTTGCTGTCTGCCACGATTGATGCGTTCGATCAGGTCGATGTCCTTGTGAATGGCGCGCGCCAGGTCATGGTGTCGGATCCGCTGTCGCCGGATGATGACTCGGTGATCGAACTTCTGAACCAGAACCTGATGCCTGCCTTGCGGCTCACGCAATTGGTGGCCAAGCGCATGGTCAAGCAATCCGAAGGGCAGACCGAAGGGCAGGTCGGCTCGATCATCAATCTCAGCTCGATTGCGGCGCGGCGCACGCATCCCGATCTTCTTGGCTATTCGGTCAGTTCCGCCGCGCTGGATCAGCTTACACGCTCCATGGCGGTCTCGCTGGCCCCCTTGCGGATCCGGGTCAATGCGGTGGCCTTCGGGTCGGTGATGTCTGCCTCGCTGCAGGGTATCCTCAAGGAGAATTCCGACTTCCGCGAGGATATCGAACGCCACACCCCACTGGCGCGCATCGCCGCCCCCGGAGAGCTGGCGGATACGGTGCAATACCTGGCCTCGGAAGCCTCGGGTTTCATGACCGGGCAGATCCTGACGCTGGATGGCGGGCGCACGTTGCTGGACCCTGTCGCCGCACCCGCGCATTAACCACTTCCACAGCTTGCGCCTCCTGGGCTAGTCTGACTGTCAAGTAATGGAGACAGCCTGATGACCGCACATTTTGACACTGAAAAAGCCACCGCTGCTGCGTGGTTTCGCCGTTTGCGTGACGATATCGTCGCCGCATTCGAAGGGCTGGAAGACAGCCATGACACCGGGCCCTTGTCCGATCAGGCACCGGGGCGTTTCGATGTGTCCGAGACCAAGCGTCAGTCCGATGACGGCTCGGACGCGGGCGGCGGTTTGATGAGCGTGATGCGCGGCGGTCGGGTCTTTGAAAAGGTCGGCGTCAATATCTCGACCGTGTTCGGCACTTTGGGCGAACGGGCGCAGGCTGCGATGATGGCGCGCAAAGGCCTGTCGGGGATGAAGGAAGATCCCCGCTTCTGGGCCAGCGGAATCAGCCTTGTTGCGCATATGCAAAACCCCCATGTGCCGGCGGTGCATATGAACACCCGCATGTTCTGGACACCGCATGCCTGGTGGTTCGGCGGCGGGTCGGATCTCAACCCTTGTATCGAATATGACGAGGATACGGCGCATTTTCACGCCACGCAGAAACAACATCTCGATCCCCATGGTGCGGCGCATTACCCCCGGCTGAAAGAATGGGCGGATGAGTATTTCTTTGTTCCCCATCGCGGTCGTGCCCGTGGTGTGGGCGGCATCTTCATGGATGACCATTGTACACAGGACTGGCAGGCTGATCTGAGCCTCACGCAGGATATCGGACGCGCCTTCCTTCCGGCCTATGTTCCCCTGGTGGAAAAGCGCCGGGTGCAGGAGTGGAGCGACGCCGACAAGGAAGCGCAGCTGGTGCACCGTGGCCTATATGCCGAATACAACCTAGTCTACGACCGGGGCACGAAGTTCGGTCTTGAGACCGGCCATGACGCGAATGCGGTCCTCATGAGCCTTCCGCCTCTTGCCAAGTGGATCTGAGCCGACTTTGATAATGCAATGCTTGCGGCAGGGTCTCCGGCTGCTAACATGCGCATCTCAAAACAGAGGCGAATGATACATGCTGCCCAGTTCCGGATTCCTGTCGCATGCCTCAAAGGACCTGCGCGACCTCATGGGGCGCGCAGCAAGCGAAGTGTCTCTCAAGAACGGTGAGATCCTGTTCGAGCAGGGCGATGATGGCGACACGCTTTATGCGGTGACCAAAGGGGCGATCGAACTCAGCGTGATTTCGCGCGAAGGGCGCAAGCTGTCTCTGGATGTGCTCAGGCCCGGGGATATGTTTGGCGAGATCGCGCTGTTTGATCCCAACACCCGCACTGCGGGCGCCGTGGCCATCGGAGACACCACTCTCCTGAGCGTGCGCAACGCCGATCTGCTGCGCGAGCTGCGCGGGGCCCCGGAACTGGCTGTCGATCTGGTCAGGCTTGCCGGTCAGCGGATGCGCTGGATGAGCAAGCAATTGAGCGAGCAGGTCTTCCTGCCCATGCCCAGCCGTCTGGCGCGCAAGATCATGCATCTGACAGCCCATGGTGATTCTGAACATCCGGTGCTTGATATGTCTCAGGCAGACCTGGCCGAATTCGTCGGGGCGACCCGCGAAGCGGTATCCAAGACATTGTCGGCATGGAAAAGCCGGGGTGTAATCGAAAGCACGCGTGGCGGATTAAAAATTATTGATTACAGTGCCTTAGAGGCGCTGGGCGAGCTGGACGACATTTAATTTCCAGTAATTCTTTGCCTGTGTGACCCAGTTCACAGATAGAATCACGGGGCGCGCGCATATTCATCCTCATAGACGGAACAGGGCAGCATACCCCGCCCTACCAGACCGAGGATTTAGACCGATGACCCAGACACAGACACAGACCACAGCGCGCACCGCTCCAGTCTTTGCCATCCGGAGTTTCATCAGCTGGATTGTTGAAACGGATCGCAACTTTCGTGCCGCCCAGAACCAGATCGACCGTCTGTCGGATCGCTTCTGATATCGTCAATGAGATTTGGCGCAGACCCCGCACATGATGCGCTGCGCCATCCCGCTTCGCCCGAGGCATACCAAGAGGATCGGGCACCCCAATTTCAATGACCAAAACATTTTCAATTAAATGCGCCATGCATGTGCCTGAGCTTCCAGCAGGGTACATGCATGGCCAAATTTTTTTCCAAGACGACATGTCATCCGACAGGGCAGCAGCAAAGCTTCGGCAAACGGGTCGACGCGCTGGCAGCTCTGCCGGCAGGAGCGCTGTCGATGCATCGCGCGCCAGACAGGCACGACCGCCCAAAGTGTCGGTTGGCGGCGTTGTTCAGCTGTGCCAGTCGAAAAAGCCGGGGCCTGCCTGTTTGAGCAATTTGGCAGCCATGGCACGGCCCAGCTCGGCCCCGTCTTCGATTGGGGCTGTCGCCTCATCGGCGATGGATTCCGAGCCGTCAGGGCGCAGTACTTCGCCGCGCAGCCGCAGGGATGTGCCATTCAGTTCCGCCAAGCCGGCGATCGGCGTTTCGCAAGACCCGTCCAATTGCGCCAGGAACGCGCGTTCGGCGATAAGGCGTTGCCCTGTGGGGCCATCATGAATCGCCTCAAGCAGGGCGGCGGTGGCCGCATCATCCGCGCGCCTCTCAATGCCGATGGCCCCTTGCGCCACGGCGGGCAGCATATCGTCGGGTGAAATCGCGTGCTTTGGCACCTCGTCCATTTGCAACCGGTTCAGTCCTGCCATGGCCAGGAAGGTGCATTCGGCCACCCCTTCGGCGAGTTTGCGCAGGCGTGTCTGCACATTGCCGCGAAACTCGACAACCTGCAGATCAGGGCGTCTGTTCAAAAGCTGTGCCTTGCGGCGCAGGCTGGATGTTCCGACAACCGCGCCCTGAGCAAGAGCCGCAATCCCGTCCTTGTCGGCCGAGATAAAGGCGTCGCGCACATCTTCACGCGGCAGGTATGTATCCAGCAGCAGACCGGCGGGCTGGTCGACAGGCATGTCCTTCATCGAATGAACCGCGATGTCTATCTTGCCTGACAACAGATCTTCTTCGATCTCGCGGGTAAAGAGGCCTTTGCCGCCGATCTCTTTCAGAGGGCGGTCCTGAATTGCATCGCCCGTCACTTTGATCACGATGATCTGGAAAGCTTCTTGGGGAAGATCAAAGGCTTCGCTCAGTCTTCGGCGCGTTTCATAGGCCTGAGCCATTGCCAAAGGCGAACCACGGGTGCCGATTTTCAGCGGTTTTTCGGGGGAGGGGAGATCATGCGTCATGTCACAATCTTTAGTCGCGTCAATTTGCCCTGACAACTGTCCACTGCTTGACAAAGTGACGCTGAGAACGGACCAACAGATTAACAAGGCAAAGAGGATCACTATGGCTGAGGCAAAGAAACTGCTGCGCGCACTGGCGGGCGAAACACTGGATACACCGCCAATCTGGATGATGCGGCAAGCCGGACGCTATTTGCCCGAGTATCGCGCGACGCGCGAACAGGCCGGCGATTTTCTGTCGCTGTGTTACAATAGTGAACTGGCCGCCGAGGTGACGCTGCAGCCGATCCGCCGCTATGGGTTTGATGCCGCGATCCTATTTGCGGATATCTTGCTGGTTCCCCAGGCGCTGGGAGCGGATCTGTGGTTTGTCACGGGCGAGGGGCCGCGGTTGTCCACGATCACGACGCAGGCCGATTTCGACAAGCTGCTGCAGGTCGGTGATATCCACGACACGTTGAACCCGATCTATGAGACCGTGCGAATCCTGCGCCGTGAATTGCCCCAAGAGACCGCGTTGATCGGTTTTGCCGGCGCGCCATGGACCGTGGCCACCTATATGATCGCAGGGCGTGGTACGCCGGATCAGGCCCCGGCGCATGCCTTGATGACCGAAAACGAAGCGTTGTTTTCCGCTCTGATCGACCGGCTGAGCGAGGCCACCATCGAATACCTGTCGGCGCAGATCGAGGCCGGTGCGGAATGTGTCAAGATCTTTGACAGCTGGGCCGGGTCGCTGAAGGGCGATGCGTTCCGGAAATACGCTCTGGAACCCTGCCGGGTGATCACGGCGGCGTTGAAAGAGCGTCACCCGGGGATCCCGATCATCGGCTTCCCGCGGGAAGCGGGCGAGAAATATGTCGGCTTTGCCAAGGCCACCGGCGTGGACTGCGTTGCGCTGGACAGTGCGGTGGATCCCAAATGGGCGGCGGCGCATGTGCAATGCGACGGGTGCGTTCAGGGCAACCTGTTGTCGTCGCATATGGTGACGGGCGGTCAGGCTTTGGTCGATGAAACCCGCGCGATTGTCGAGGCGTTTTCAAACGGTCCGCATATCTTCAACCTGGGCCACGGGATCACACCGGATGCCGATCCCGAGAATGTTCAACTGATGATTGACACGGTCCGCGGCGCTTGATGGATTTTGCGGCTTGACGGGGCGGGCGGTCTGTCTTACCTGACGCTTCGCCTGTGGCGGAGTAGCTCAGCTGGTTAGAGCAGCGGAATCATAATCCGCGTGTCGGGGGTTCGAGTCCCTCCTCCGCTACCATTTCCCCCGTTTGCCGCTGGCTTGATGCCCACAGGGTCGTGATCACCCTTTGCCTCCCGGATGCCTGGAAAAACCTGCCGCTATGGCACGTGGTTTGCGCCGCGCCCAGGCGGCGGGCGCATGATCCGTCGGCGCTGGCTAGCCCTGCCGGTTGCGCATGTTCGATTTCATGTCTCTGAGGTCCAGAACGCCGGGCGCGTGGCGCGGGTCGACCTCGGCGTCAAACAGACGGTGTTTCTGGATCTTCTGGGTGCCGGTGACGGGCAATTCCGCGCGGAACTGGAACCAGGCCGGAAGCTTGTAATAGGCCAGCCGTTCCCGACAAAAGCTCAGGATATCCTGCGCGGCGGCCAGGTCGCCCGTTGCGCCGTCCGAGGGCACGATACAGGCCATGACCTCTTCATCGCGCATCTCGTCCTTGACTGGCAAAACCGCCACCTGGGCAACGCCCGGATGATCGATCAGCGCGTCCTCGACCTCGGCGGCGGAAATGTTCTCGCCCGAGCGGCGGATCATGTTCTTTGAGCGTTCGGTGAAATGAAGCATCCCCGTCGCATCCTGGCTGACCACGTCGCCGGTATGGAACCAGCCACCGCGCCAGGCCTCTTCCGTCGCGGCCTCGTTCTTGAGATAGCCACGGAAAAACCCCTGGCGGGGATCACGTTGCGAGGCGCGCACGACCAGCTCTCCCAATGTGCCGACGGGCACTTCGGTGCCGGTATCATCCACCACCCGCGCCTCCAGATGACCCGGCATCGAGCGGCCGAAGGCGCGGGTGTCCGTCTGACGCGGTTCATGGCAGGCGGCAAGAAAACGACCGGTTTCGGTCATGCCCCAGACCTCGACCATGGGCACACCAAAGCGCGCCTCGAAGGCGGCGTGCAATGCGGGGTCCAGACCCGCGCCAAGGCCAAAGCGCAGGCCGGTCTTGATATCATCGCCGCGTTTGGGGGCGGCCATCAGAACCGGGGGGATGATCCCGAGATAATGGAACGCGGTTGCGCGCGTTGCGGCCAGATCGTCCCACCAGGTGCCTGCGTGAAACCGGTCCGGAACGATCAGGCACACGCCTGTCAGAAGGGCTGTCGCCACGGTATTCACGCCGGCATTCACATGAAAGAACGGCAGCGGCAGATACAGCCGGTCGACCCCGCGTTGCAGGCTCAGCGCGCCGCCGTGGGCGGCGTAACACCGCCCGACCGCAAAGGCATAGGCATTGTCGATGATCGCGCCCTTGGGCCGCGATGTCGTGCCCGAGGTATAGACCAGCGCGATCTCGCTTGCGCCATCCGGTGTGCCGCCTGTGGCGGGCCTTGGAGGGGCAGGTGGGGTGAACCCGTCCGGCGTGCTGGTATCGCACCAGCCGATGACAGGCAGCGCTCCGGCGGCGCGCAGGCGCTCTTCGTTCTGGGGCAGGGCAACGGCAAGATCGGCCTCGGAATGCTCCAGCAGGTATTCCAGTTCATGATGCAGGTAATAGGGGGTCACCGGCACCTGAGACACGCCCAGTTTGTTCAGCGCAAGGAAATGCACGATATGGGCCGGATGATTGTCCAGCGCCAGCGCCACCCGGTGTCCGATGCCCCAGCCAGCCTGCGCATAGCGCGCGGCCAGCGCATCCGCCTGGCTCAGCACCTGGGCAAAGCTCAGCTCCAGCCCGTCGGGCAGATACGCGCGATCTGCGCGGGGTGGCGCGCACAGAAAAGCGGTATCGGGAAACTCCTGCGCCGCCGCGACCAGCCCGTCATAGAGCGTGTGCATCAGACCCGTTCCACCAGCATGGCCATGCCTTGTCCGGCCCCAAGGCACATGGACAGGATCGCCCGCTTGCCGCCGGTATCCTCCAGATGCTGCAGGGCGGTGATGCACATGCGCACGCCGGTCACTCCGGGCGGATGCCCAAGAGATATCCCGCCGCCATAGGCATTATGCAGATCGCGGGGAATGCCCAATTGCGCCTCGGCATGGATGTTGACCGCGGCAAAGGCCTCGTTGATCTCGAAATAGTCGATGTCACCAAGGCGCAATCCTGTCTTTTCCAGCAAGGCGCGAATGGCCGGAACCGGACCATGACCCATGATCCTGGCAGGCACGCCAACCACCGTCCAGTCCACGATGCGCCCGCGCGCCGTGGCTCCGGCCTCCTCAAGCGCGCCGCGCTCGCCCACCAGGACAAAGGCGGCGGCGTCGTTCACGGTCGAGGCATTGCCTGCCGTCACGCGCCCGCCTTCCCGGTAGGCCGGGCGCAGACGCGCCAGCTTTTCCGGGGTTGCGTCGCGTCGCGGGCATTCGTCCGTGTCAAAGACCGTGACCTCTTTGCGGCTGTGCACCTCGATCGGCATGATCTGGCGCGCCAGAAACCCCGATTCTTGCGCAGCGATCGCGCGGGACTGGCTCATCACGCCCCACTCGTCCATGGCCGCCCGGGTGTATTGGAAATCATCCACAAGGTTCTCGGCGGTTTCGCCCATGTATTCCTGCGAAAACGGACAGCGATAGGCCCAGTCGAGCATATCCTCCATCACGGTCGGACCGCGTTTGACGCCCTGGCGTACCTCGCTCAAGGCGTGGGGCGCGCGCGAATAGCTTTCAGCACCGCCCGCAAGAGCGATCCGCGAATGCCCGCTTTTGACCTGTTGATCCGCCGACAGGATCGCCTGCAGCCCTGATGCACAGGCCCGCACGACAGACAATGCGCCTGCGGATTCCGGGATGCCGGACTTGATGCCGACGACACGGGCGGCAAACAGGCTGTCGCGGTCCGATGGCACTGTGGTGGTGAAGACCATGTGATCGACCTTCTCGGGGGCCACCCCGGCCGCCCTGAGGCATCCCGCGGCGGTCTGTCCCGCCATATCGGTCATTGCCAGCGACTTGAGCGCTCCGTCAAAGGCACCAAGTGCCGTGCGCAGACCCCCTGCAATCACGATATCGCTCATGTCTCATCCTTCCCTGCCGCATCCGTGCGAATGGTCGTATCGATTTCAGTTCCCTGCTCAAGGCGCATATCGGACCCCGTTGTCGGCCTACCTGAACAGATAGTCAGGCAGCCATGTCGCCAGTTCCGGGAAAATGGCGACAAGCGTCAGCCCAACCAGTTGCAAGCCGATGAACGGCAGTACCCCTTTGTAGATTTCCTGTGTCTTGACCTCTTTCGGGGCCACGCCGCGCAGGAAGAACAGCGCAAAGCCGAACGGTGGCGTCAGGAACGAGGTCTGAAGGTTGACGCCGATCATCACGCCCAGCCACACCGGATCGGCCCCCATGGTGATCAGGACGGGGCCGACGATGGGGACCAGGATGAAAATGATCTCGAGGAAATCCAGGAAGAAGCCCATCACGAACATCAGCAGCATGACGAAGATCATTGCGCCGGTCAGCCCGCCGGGCAGGCTTTCGAGGAAATGGTGAACGGTCTCTTCCCCGCCCAATCCGCGGAAGGTCAGAGCGAACAGGCTTGCCCCGACAAGGATGGCAAAGATCATGCCGGAAATCCGCGTGGTGCTGTGGACGACATTGGTCAGGATGCCCTGCACATAGACCAGCCAGACCGACAGAAACACCGATAGAGCGACCAGCGCCACAAGCACATAGGACACCCACAGCACCTTTTGCTCGAGCGGGCTGAAATCATCACGCATCATCAAGAGATCAAATGAGCCATTGATGAACAAAAGTCCGATTGCGCCGAACACACCTGCCAGCAGGATCCAGGACAGATCGGGGCGCGCGCGCAGACCAGCCAGCACCGTGGCACCGATGGCACCGACAGCCGCCGCCTCGGTCGGTGTGGCGATCCCTGCAAGGATCGAGCCGAGAACGGCAATGATCAAGGCCGCCGGTGCCAGCAGCCCGTTCACCACCAGGCGCATCTTTTCGCCCGGATTCATTTCCAGCTCGCGGTCAGGGCGCAGCACCGCCGGCGCATGATGCGGGCGCAGCCAGGCCACCGTCGCGATATAGGCCAGATAGAGCCCGACCAAGAGCAATCCCGGCAGCAGCGATCCGGCAAACAGATCGCCCACGCCAACCGATTTTCCGGCAAAGTTGCCCGATGCAAGATTGGCCTGCTGATTGGCATAGGTCAGGATGTCGCCCAGAAACACCAGGACGATCGAGGGCGGGATCACCTGGCCCAATGTTCCGGATGCACAGATCGTGCCGGTCGCCAGCCTGGTGTCATATCCGTTGCGCAGCATCACCGGCAGCGCGATCAGACCCATCGTCACCACGGTCGCGCCAACGATACCGGTGGCCGCTGCCATCAGCATGCCGACGACAACCACCGACAGCGCCAGACCACCGCGCACCGAACGAAACAGCTTGGCCATGGACATCAACAAGTCTTCGGCCACTTTCGAGCGTTCCAGCATGATCCCCATGAAGATGAATAACGGTGCCGCCGTAAGCACTTCGTTGGACATGATCGCGAACATGCGCTGAGGCAGGAAATTGAGCTGGCGGATCTGGAACACGCCCAGCATCTCGCCGATCACCGCAAAGGCCAGGGCCACGCCTGCCAGGGTAAAGGCCACGGGATAGCCCAGAAGGATCAGGCCGAAGGCCGTCAGAAACAGGCCGATCTCAAGATATTCGTTGATCACGGGTTCACGTCCAGTTCAGACCGGATGCGGGTCACGGGTGGTCGGCCCAGGATCAGGGTGTAGAGATTGCGCAGCAGGAACGAGAGGCCTTGAATGGCAAGCACGGCCGCAAAGACCAGAAGGAACGTCTTGAGGATGTAGATATAGGGAAGCCCGGCGACTTCGGCCGATGCTTCGCGGATTTTCCAGGACCGTTCCACATAGGGAAAGGCCCGCGTCACGATGATGTAAAGGACGGGGGCCAGGAAAAACACCGTGCCCAGCAGGTCGATCAGCGCCCGTGCGCGCTGAGACATCGCGCCATAAAAGATATCGACGCGCACATGTTCATTGCGCAACAACGTCCAGCCTGCCGATGCGGACAGGGTGATGGCAAAGGCATAAAGCGTGGTTTCGGACATGGCCACGTTGCTGATCCCGTAGACATAGCGCAGCACCACGTTGGCGAAGGTCATCAGCACCATGAACAGCACCAACCATGAGATCAGGCGTCCGAAATACTCGGTCAGCCCGTCCAGGATATCGATCAGCAAGATCATCGCCCGCATCGCGCGCACCTCCCGTCGCAGCTATGGGGCGCTTGTCACCAAGCGCCCCACGGTCTTATCGCGTTCTGGGGCCGAAATCAGGCGCCGTTTTCAAACGCCAGCTTGCGCGCGTAATACAGCGGATAATCCACCAGCACCGAATACTGCACTGCTTCGTCGCGATAGGCTTTCCAGCTGGCATAGATTTCCGCTGCATAGTCATCGACTTCGGCCAGTTCGGCCACGACTTCCTGCGAGGTCTTGGCAAGGGCGATGACCACATCGTCTGGATACTGGCGCACTTCGACCTTGTGCTCGGTGCGCAGGTTTTCCATCGCCTTGGCATTGTAATAGGGCCACTCGCCGATGTTGATCGAGTTTGCCGATTGCGCAGCGTGCTGCATGATCAGGCGCTGATGGGGTGTCAGATCATCCATCAGGTCGGCGTTGATACCGATCTCGCCGGCGCTGTTCACTTCCTGCCAGCCGGGTGTGTAGTAATACTTGGCGTGCTGCTGGAAGCCGTTGGCACTGTCAAGCCATGCACAGCACAGCTCGGTCGCGTCGATCGCGCCGGACTGCAGCGAGGTGAAGATCTCTTGCGGTGGGATCATCACGGCGCTGGCACCCACGCGGCGCATGACTTCGCCGGCGATGCCCGAACTGCGCATCTTGACGCCCTGGAAGTCATCCAGGCTGTTGATTTCCTTGTTGAACCAGCCGGCCATCTGCGCGCCGGTATGGCCGCAGGTAAAGGCCTGAAGGTTGAACAGGTCGCGATAGGCCTTGTTCTGCAATTCCTGACCGCCGCCATGATACATCCATGCGCAATGTTCGGCAGGGTTCAGACCGAAGGGCACGAGGCCGAAGAAGGTGACCGGCTGCCATTTGCCCGCAAGGAACATCGGCGAGCTGTGATAGCAATCCGCGGTGCCCTGACCTACGGCGTCAAACACTTCGAAGGCACCGACCAGCTCGCCCGCCGCGTTCACCTTGGCGGTGATTTGCCCGTCGCTGAGTTCTTCGACGAACTTGGCGAAGTTATAGGCGATGGATGCGAGGCCGGGGAAATTATGCGGCCATGCCATCACCATGGTCAGCTCGCGTTTGCCCTGCGCATAAATGGGGGCCGCCAGTGTCGCACCTGCGGCCAGACCGGTCCCCGTTGCGATGGAATTCTTGAAAAAACTCCTGCGATTCATAGTCATGATCTCTCCTCCCTAAAGAATTTTGCCGACCGCTATGGCCGGGCTGCGTGGTCCAGTCGTGTCCCGTTTGCTCTGGTTTTGATGCCGCGCCGTGGCGCCGGAAAGTCCATGAGTCGTTGCAGGATTGAGTTACCAAACAAACACCTGTTCATGTTGACCAATAAATTGGGCTGTGGCAACACTAAATGGTGCTGCGCGGTCCGAGTGATGCGCCGGATCACGCCGTGTACAGCACCCACAGGAGCACGCCCATGACCGTCACAGACCCTCGCCCAGCCCATGCCAGCGGCATGACCGTGGAAGAATGGCAGACCCGCGTGGAGTTGGCCGCCTGCTATCGTCTGATCGCCCATTTCGGGATGGATGACCTGATCTACAATCACGCCTCGGCCCGGGTGCCGGGCCCCGAGGAACATTTCCTGCTCAACCCGTTCGGCCTGCTTTACGAAGAGGTCACGGCCTCGAACCTGGTCAAGGTGGATCTGGATGGCAACATCGTCTCGGACACCGACGCGCGGATCAATCCGGCGGGTTTCGTGATCCATTCCTGCATCCACCGGGAACGCCCCGACATGACCTGCGTGATCCATACCCACACAACGGCGGGTGCCGGTGTATCGGCACAGGCTGACGGTTTGCTACCGCTCAGCCAGACCGCACTGCTTTACAAGGATCTGATCGGCTATCACACATTTGAAGGACTGGCGCTCAACACCGAAGAGCAGGCGCGCTTGCTTGAGGATCTGGGTGCCAAGAAACAACTGTTGATCCTGCGCAATCACGGGCTTCTGGCCTGCGGTCATTCCATTCCCGAAGCCTTCATCATGCTGTTCTACCTGGAACAGGCCTGTCGGATCCAGATTGCGGCCCAGGCCTCGGGCAAGGTCAGCGCCCCGCCGCAAGAGGTACAGGACCTGACCCACCAGCAGGCGATGCGCGGCTTTGGCTCGGCATTGGGTCAGATGGAGTTCACGGCCCTCAAGCGGCGTCTGGATCGGATGGGGTCAGACTACGCCACCTGATCCGCGCCGTTGATCAGCGGCTTGATCGCGCCATAGCCAAATTCATGCATGGGAGCGGGGATGCCAAGCTGGCGGGCCTGCGCGATCAGCCAGCCCACCGTGGCGTCCAGTTCCAGCGGCCGGCCCTGCTCGATGTCATCCAGCATCGAAGCGCGCGTGCGCCGGTCCGCCGTGTGAACGGAAAACGCCATGTTGCGCGCAACGATATCCTCGGAAAATCGCACGCCGCGCGCCTGGGCGACCGCCACGACTTCCTGCATCCCCTGGTGATAGAGCGCGCGTGTTTCCGGCACGTCGATCCAATCGCCAAGCGCGCGCCGGGTCATTGCCGACACCAGATGAAACGGGGTCAGCAGCGCCATCTTGGCCCAGATCTCGGGCATCGGATCGTCCAGACAAGCCATATCAAGCCCGGCGGCCTGTCCCGCTGCGGCCATCTCGCGGGCGGCGCTACAGGCACTGTCCGCAACCAGGGGGCCAAAGACAAAGCGCGTGACAGCCCCCGTGTGGCGCACCACACCCGGTTCCTGGACGCTGGCGGGGACATAGGTGACGCCGGCCAGCACATGGCGCGCGCCAAAAAGGTGGGCCAGAGTTTCGACGCCGAACAGCCCGTTCTGAAAGCTCAGGATGCGGGTGTGATCCCCGATCATCGGGCGCATGGCATCAGCGGCCTGTTCGGTATCCTGTCCCTTGACCGTGAAGACGCAGATATCGACGGGGCCGATCTCGGCCGGATCCGCGCTTACCATGGCGGGGCGCACGGTGATCCTGTCGGCTTCGGACACCAGCGTCAGCCCGTTTTCGATCAGAGCGTCACGGGTGCGGTTGCGGGCCAGAACATGGACCGGGGTACCGGACGCCTCAAGACGCGCGGTCAGGAACCCGCCGATCGCTCCGGCACCGACAACACCGATCTTCAGTCCCATGCCATGCTCCTGTTGTCCGGATATTGTCCGTCAGCATCTGGATCGCGCAAGCCCAAAAGGCAGGGGCCTAGGTACTCTGACCTGCCTCGGGGCGGCGCATGAACCTGGCCTGCGCGAACAGGGCCGCCGCTCCGGCCACGCCGATCAGGTCTGACATCAGGCTGCCTTCGATCATGAACAGGGCCACAAGGATCAGAGCGATGCGAATGATCGGCCCCGACTTGGCCCCGACCCACCAGCCCTGGACGCCGGATGACAGAAGGAACACGCCGAACGCGGCCGTTGCCCCGGCGCGCAGGATTTCCAACCATGTCCCATCCATCAACAGCGCGCTGTTGTAAAAGAACATGAACGGCACGATGAAGGCGGAAATGCCGATTTTGAACGACGCCACAGAGGTGGCCATCGGGTTCGCCCCTGAGATACCGGCGGCTGCATAGCTGGCCAGCGCCACGGGCGGTGTGATCGCCGAAACCACCGCAAAATAGAATACGAAGAAATGGGCGGTCAGCGCGGGAATGCCCAGCTGGATCAGACCGGGCGCGACGACTGATGCGGCCACGGCATAGGCCGCGGTTGTCGGCATGCCCATACCCAGCAGGATCGAGATGCACATCGCAAAGAACAGCGCCAGAAGCTGGTTGGCATCGGCAATGTTCAGCAGAACCGAAGAGAAGCGCGCGCCCACACCCGTGAGCGAGATCACCCCCACGATGATGCCCGCGCAGGCACAGACCGCGATGATTTGGATCGACATTGTTCCGGCCAGCTCAAAGGCCTTGGACACCGCGCCAAGGCCCATCCGGTAGGGGGTGAACCAACTGACCACAGCCGCCGCAGCCGTTGCCAGCGTGCCGGCCCGGATCACGGAGTATCCCATGAACAGGGCGACGATCAGGATGATGATCGGCAGGAACAGGAACACCCGGCGCGCCATGTCGCGGAACTTGGGCAGTTCGTCCTCGCGCATGCCGCGCATGCCCAGCTTGGCGGCTTCGAAATCGACCATGAAATAGATCGACACGAAGTAGAGGATCGCCGGAATGATCGCAGCCACGGCGATATCGGTATAGGGAATGCCCGTGATCTCGGCCATGATAAAGGCACCGGCCCCCATGATCGGCGGCATGATCTGACCGCCTGTGGAGGCGGCCGCCTCGACGGCCCCCGAGGTCGTGGGCCGGTAGCCGACCTTTTTCATCAGCGGGATGGTCAGCGATCCTGTCGCCACCACGTTGCCCGCCGAGGTGCCGTTGATCATCCCCATCAGACCCGAGGCAAAGATCGCCACCTTGGCAGGCCCGCCGCGCGAGCGACCGGCCGCTGCAAAGGCGAAGTTGACAAAGTAATCACCCACTTTCGAGGCCTGCAGGAAGGCCGCGAAGATGATGAACAGAATGATATATGTCGAGGACACGGCCGTGGTCGGCCCAAGGATCCCCGCATCGGTATAGACCTGGCTGAAAAAGCGCTGCCATGTGATATCGGGCGCGTTCAGGAAGCCGGGCAGCAGATCCCCGACAAAGACATAGACCAGGAAGACACCGGCGATGATGATCAGCGCAAGGCCCGCAACGCGGCGGGTCAGTTCCATGATCAGGGCCGTGCCAGCGACGGCGGCCAGGCTCATCCCGATCGGGGCGAAGGGCGTCCCGGTCGAGTTCCGCATCAGCGTGCCGAAGATCGTGATCAGGTAAAGCGCAACCGCGATACCGCAGACGCCCAGCACCACATCCGCCGGGGCAATCGCTCCGCGCACCCTCGGGCGCGTCCAGCCAATCAGGATACCCATGGCCGTGGCCACCAGAAGCGGTATGCCATAGTGATTGATTTCGGCTGCGCGAATACCGGCGTCGATACCGTTCCACATCACGCCACCGGCGATGTCACCGGCAAAGCCGATCGCGGTATAGCAGGCATAAAGCGCAGGCAGCAGCGTCAGCCACGCCAGCAGATCCAGCGGGTGTCGCCCGCCCTTGTCATTGTCGGGAAAGCTGCGCGCAGAATAGAGCAGGAAGCCCAGGATCAGCGCTCCGGCGATATGAATGATGCGGAAGTTCCAGGTTTCCATCGGGAAAACCGGCAGACCGGGAATATCAACGCCCGTCCAGCCGCGGATCGACCAGCCATTCAGGGCCGCCATGTGAAACAGCGCATAAAAGCCCGACAGGGCGGCGATGGCCAGATAGGTGCGCCCCTCGAACAGGCGGCGGTTGCCCTCGACGGGCTCGTCATCCACGCCTTCGGCAATCACGGGGCCTTCGGTGAGGTTTTCAGAGAGATCGGGCTTTTGCGCGTCTGTTGTCATGAGTGTGTCCTTCATCATGCCCAGCGCGCCCGGATATGGGGATCCCTGCTCAAGGCGATTTTTGTCACAATATCCTTGTGGGATGGGGCCGCGCCTGAAAGGCGCAGCCCCGCGTGTCATCAGACAGCTTTATCAGTTGCCGTGGATCTGATCGGCAGGAATGTCGGCACCTGCGTTTTCGATGAACCATTCAGCCGCACCGGGGTGCCATTTCATGACGCCGGCGTTCTTGGTCCAGTTCTCGGGCAGGGTCGAGCGTGCGGCACGGTGGATGTTCACCATACGCTCGTTGTCGGACATAACCACATCCAC
This sequence comes from Aestuariivita sp., assembly GCF_049276915.1. Taxonomy (NCBI): domain Bacteria; kingdom Pseudomonadati; phylum Pseudomonadota; class Alphaproteobacteria; order Rhodobacterales; family Paracoccaceae; genus Aestuariivita; species Aestuariivita sp. The sequence continues at coordinate 24,746 of NZ_JBASXK010000088.1, forward strand.
TGCGGCTTTCACGAAGCTTGCCGGCAGATCGCAGTTGGCAATCGCAAAGTTCCACATCGACACCGAGCGCGCATTGCTGTCCAGCGAGGTGTAGGTGTCAGCCGCGATTTCAAACGCGGCAACCGGGAACGCAGCCATGATCTTGGCTTGCTCTTCCTCGGTGAACTCGATGATGTTCACCTCGGTCTGAACTTCAAGCTGGCTGACCGCAGGAACAGGCACACCGGCTGCAAATGCGATGACGTCCAGCAGACCGTCCTGAAGCTGACCACCAAGGTCGGCCCAGCCACCGTTGCGGCGCTCATAGTTTACGCCCAGCTCATCCATCATGCGCGGAAAGTACGTGTCCGATGTCGAGCCCGCAGGTCCGAAACCGATGCGCGCACCGGCAGGAATATCCGAAATGGAGGTGATGCCCGAAGAGGCCAGGGCCGTCACGGAGAACGGTGTCTGATACATCGGGAACATCGCGCAGGCATTGGTCATTTGCAGACCGGGTGCGATCGGGTTGGTACCGGCGATGGATTCCGCCGCGGGGCCCATCGTGGTCATGCCGAACTGTGCGTCACCGGTGTGAACCAGCGCCATGTTCTGCATGGGGCCGCCTGTGACTTCGCCGCCGCCGGTGATGCCCAGCTCTTCGGCAACAAGGTTCGCCCAGCCCGAGCCGTAAGCGAAATAGGTGCCGCCCTGCGAGGCTGTGCCAACGGTAAAGCTTTCGGGCCAGCCGGTGCGGTCTGCGTGGCCATCAGCAAATGCAGCCGTGGCTGTCAGTGCTGTGGTGGCGATGAGTGCCATGAATTTCATATGTTTTCTCCCTACAGTAAACTCCCCGGCCCGGTTCGGACCGCGGCGCGAACCGGTGCTCTTGCACGTTCAGTTCACGATTTTGGACTTGCCCGATACCCTATCGTGATCTCAAGGGAAAGATAGACTCTGCATGATCACATTGCGGACAGGACGGTTTGCCTGTCGCAAGACGGCAGCAAGGCCCCGGCGATCGGCAGTTTTTGCCAGCCGATCTCGGAAATCCTTGCGAGACTCACCGCGCTGCGCAATGCTTGGCTCGATGGTGCCGGGCATGACAGTCATACCCGGCTTAAATGGGAACACGGTGCGGACGCTTGTCCAACTCCGTGACTGCCCCCGCAACTGTAGGCGGCGAGCAATCCTGAAACGTACCACTGGGCCAAAACGGGCTTGGGAAGGTTCAGGAAAGCGACGACCCGCAAGTCAGGAGACCTGCCATCTGCCGTTAACTCAAACCGGGCGGGGTGCCCCGGAGAAGGAGCAAGACAGGATGGACCGAGATGTCCTGACACCAATGCTGACTTCCCCGCGCGCCTGCCCAGCAGCGCGGAGGGCGCAATGCTTTTACAGAGAACACTTCTTCAACTGCAGGTGAAGGCCGACACGCCGGAACGTGCGCGCGAACTGGGACAACTGGGATACATGCAATGGCTGGGCGGATTGCCCGGAGGGTCGAATTACGAATTCGAAGCGATCCGCGCGTTTCTGCACGCGCGCCCCTTCATCGAGACCGACCCGCCGGTCGCGGTGTTTTGCGCGCTTTTGCAGAGCTCGCTCAGGAATCCGCTGCAGCCGCTGGATCTGACCCTGCCCAAGCCGCGACGGCGCGGCGGGGCCAATGAACGGCGCATGTCGATCTAGGCGATCAACTGGCCGCATAGTCGGCCAGAACCTCGCGGACAAGGCGCTGCATCCATTCGGCCTGGGCCTTGTCCGGTCCGCCCCGTGCGGGAACGCCCTGGGGCAGGCCCAGCAGATCGCCCCCGTAGATCACCGCGAAATGCCCCAGCGCGATCAGGTATGAGCCCATCTCGTTGAGATGAATGTCATCGGCAAACAGATCGCGGATATCGCTCAGGCCGGGGGCGCGCCCGGCTGCGATCTCGTCATAGGCGCGGGCCATGATCAGCGGGCCGGGGATCATGGTCATCTCGGGCATGTCTGGCGAGCGGTTGTCATTCACATAGGCCTGGATGCTCTCCCAGCGGGCCATTTCCAGCGGCAGGCGGTCGCGAAAGGGCAGGTGGCCTTCGGGGTCGTTGTTGTCATTGTCAAAACCCGGACCGCTCTCCACGTTCACCCAGCTTGCATAGAGCACGGATCGCGCCCCAGCCGCCCAGGCGTGTTCGGCCCAGCGCAGTGCCCAGATCTTTGACTCATGCGGCTCCAGCGTTGTGGTCAGTGCCACGCGTTCGGTGATCGCCAGAACGTCATATTCCGCCATCACCGCAGGCTGGCGGATGTCGGGCGATGTGGCATTGTTCCAGCGCCACTCCATCGGACTGCCTGGAATGGTGGCCTTGTCCAGACGCCCGCCGCGCATGCTGGTTGCGCGCACCATCAGTGTCAGAGGTGCCAGGATCGTATCCGTCAGACTGTGCCCGGACTGCACGACCCGCAGGGCCGGCAACCGCTCGGATGCCGCGGTCGGCGCGCCGGTAACAACCCACAGCAGGCTGAACATCGCCAGCACATGCGTCCAGCCACCCCATCTCCTGCGATCTGATCCCATATCACCCTCCTGACTGCGCATGCCTGCTGTTCAGGCTCTTGCGGTGCAACGAGATGTAGGGCGCCCCGCGACCAATTGGGAGACCTGCCGGGATTTTTGAGCATTCCGCAACCTGATGTGTCGTGGCTGATGTGTCCTGGCGGCCCTGTGGTGGCGCAAGCTCAAGCCTGCGCGTGAACCCCCAACAGCAGGCGTCGCGGGTCGCCGTTTGATGTGCCGATCAGATAGATGAGATAGGGCGCAAGAAAGACGATCCCAAGCGGCGGGGCCAACACCCCAAGGGCGATGCTGCCCGGCGTGAATCCGCCCCGCCAGGCCATCCAGATGCCGGACAAGACAAGATAACAGGCGAAATCGAAATTGAACTGGCCCTGCCATGTCATCTCGAGAATGGGAGCAATGAATGGTGTGATCAGGTTCAGCCCACCCTCCATCACCGCCATGATCGTGAGAAAGACAATGGCAAGGGTCATGAAGATCAGGCTGGTGCGAAACAGGGTCATGAAGTTTCTCCTTTCTTTGGGCCCAAGCTGGTCGCAGGCCGCCACATCGGGCCGACAATGACCAGCAAGACCAGGACGTTCCACAGGACGTTTGGCCTGTGACCCGATGCAATCGAGCCCAGGCTGTCAAAGACGAACCACGCGCAGGCCCCGTAAACCACGGATCTGCGAACGGCTTCGGGGGCCAGATCATGGGCGTGCTCGGACAGGTTCCAGATCATCACGGCCCATCCGATCAGAAAACCGCCCGCCAAAGCCGACAGGAACCTGATTTCTTCGGACGCGTAATCGGGAAAGCCGTCAACCGGCCATGTCAGGATATCAAGGCCCAGACGTGCAAGCTCATTCGTGGCCGGGATCGTGCCAAGGATCAAAGCCGGACCAAAACAGCCGATCACGATGGCCGATAGCCTGAGCCAGGATTTATGTGCTGCATGTGTTGCCATCTGTGACCTCGAAAAGACCCGGTTTGTCCCAGTCCTAGGGCCCGGTTCATGCGCTGCGCAATTACCTCGCAGGTAAGTGACCGGATTTCGCAACCGTGATAGATTGGCTGCATGAACGACTTTTCCCAGTCCTTGAAAACCTGGCGCATGGCACGCCGGTTCAGCCAGATGGACCTGGCTTTGGAGGCGGATATCTCGGCCCGGCACCTGTCATTCCTGGAAACAGGCCGCGCCAGGCCAAGCCGCGAGATGGTGATGCGTCTGGGCGAAGCGATGCAACTTCCCCTTGATGCGCGCAACCAGATGCTGACCCATGCCGGCTTTGCCGCGCGCTTCAAGAGCCGGGACTGGAGCGATGCCGAAATGGAGCCCATACGGCAGGCCCTGGACTGGCAGCTTGAGCGCCAGATGCCCTATCCCGGACTGGCGGTCGACAGGCTTTGGAAGATCCAGCGCGCCAATGCCACTGCCGTTGTACTGTTTGCTTCACTGGGCGTCGGCGTCGGAGACAGCCTGCTGGACCTGATGATGTCTGACGCGCTCCCGCAGGTTATCGAGAACTGGCCCGAAGTTGCCCATCACGTGGCGATCCGCTTGCGCACCGAAAGCGCCGTCCTGGGTGGTGTGCCGGAATTCGAAGCGGCGGTGCGCCATCTGTCTGACGCAGCCCCGCCCGATGCACCCTCACCGGGGCCCGTGGTGCCGACTATCCTGCGCCAGGGTGATCTGCGACTGTCGATGTTTGCCACGATCAGCCAATTCGGCACGCCCGAAGACCTGTTGCTGGATGACCTGAAGATCGAACTCTATTTCCCGATGGATGACGCGACAGATGCCGTGTTCAGACATATGGCGCAGGGCTGAACGCCTACGCCGGAGGGCCCGCGCGCGCTGGTCTCGCATTCTGTGCAGGCAAACACGCGAACCTGCGGTGCCGTGGCGGCACAAACCTGCAGATGCACAGCACCGAATTGCGGCAAAGCAGTGGTGCGTGAGGGGCACTGACGGCTGATATGCGGGACGAAGCGAGCTTTCGCGGAGCCTTTTCGAACGACCGCTTTGAGATCAGGGCGAGGCTATTGGCGATCACTATTGCGTTGAACCTCCCGGCTTGCGATTGATTGGAAGGAACCAGCCTGATGTCGCGCCGCTTGACTGATCTACACGGAAACACTGCGTGCCCATGTTCGCGATACTCCGCTAAACCGCGCGACGTGATCACGTATCAGAAACTGAACACTGTCGCGGGCATTCGTTGCGTTTGCAGCTAGGTCAATGTGGGCTCTGCCCGGTCGTTGGTTGCGGCTGAGCCAAGGACCGCTTGCGGCCAAACTATATTATCTTTGCCTTCTTGCTGCAGGCCCTCTCGAAACCGATATGAGGTCAACACGCGGCAGCATGTCACGTCGGAGGGCTTCCTTGGAATACCTGTACATAGTAACCGGCTTGGTCGGTTTGTTTCTTGGTGGCGAAGCACTGGTCCGAGGGAGTGTGAGCATTGCCCAGCGGATGTCGATCTCGCCGCTCATTATTGGATTGACGGTGGTGGGCTTTGGCACGTCTTCTCC